>JANNDD010000251.1:0-4864 GCA_031387365.1 Armatimonas sp.
GCCTTGAGATCAGGGTACTTCTCCACGACTACCAGCAAGCGCGAGAGCGCCGCCGAGAGGCCGTCCTGTGCCTGCTGCGCCTTCGCGAACTGCGCGGGATCGCCGGTGGGATTCGCGGTGGTCTGTCCCACCTTAGCCCTGGCCTCGGTGACAGCGGTAAAGGTGCTCTTCTCGAACTCCGCCGCGCCTTTGACTGTCGCGACCAAATTGGGAACGAGGTCCTGACGGCGCTGGTAGGCATTCTCCACCTGCGCCCACTGCGCCTGAACGCCTTGATCTAGTTGGATAAGCTTGTTGTACGTGCCGATGGTGGAAAAAACTATCAGCAGCAGAACACCGAGCGCCACCAGACCGGCGACATTAGTCCTCTTTCGAATAGGCATTCTATTCACGCTCTGGATCTGCAGTGGGGTCTTCAGGTGTTATGGTGTGTGTCTGAAGATAGGTCTGCATGGTGCTGTGGAGGATTTCATGTGCCCGCACGGTCTCGTCTTTACTTCCGTGAAGGACGACGAGAAACTCCCCAGCCTGAAGGCGTTCCTGGTACTTGAGCGCCTGATCTCGGGGAATCCCTGATGCCACCAACCCATTGACGAGCGCCCCGACTCCCGCCCCGCTGATGGCTCCGGCGATGAAGCCCGCGAGCGGACCGGCGATGAGCAAGCCACCCACGATCGGGAGGGCAAATAAGCCCAGCATTAGACCAAAGAAGCCGCCGAAAAAGGCACCTTCCTTCGCCCCTTCCAATACTGCATCCGCCGGGCGGTAGAAGCCCTGGATGTCCTCATGCGTCTCGAAGTTGCGCCCAATGATGGAGACCTGGTTGATGGGCAGACCGCCCGCAGCGAGACGCCGAACGGCTGTCTCCGCCTCACTGTGGTTGCTATAACTCGCCACGACCGCCTGATCGAAAGTGGTAGACGTAGTGTCAGAAAGTGCGTTGTTCATGCCGTTTTACTTGGCTTTCATTTTCGACATGTCGTGTCCCATCATGCCGCCTTTGCCCATCATGCCCATACCCCCACCCATCATGCCACCGTCTTTCATCATGGGACACTGCATCATGGAGATTTTGTCGCCACTTTGCATGTGCTCCATCATGTGGCCCATCATCTGCGACTGCATGTTTCCCATCATTTTCTGGCGGGTGGTGCGCTGGGCAACCAGCTCACTGATGACAGCAGCCATTGCTTTCATTTTCTGATCACCAGACGCTTTATCCATCGTGGCCATCAGTCCCTTTAGTTTTACATCTTGGGCTTTGGTAGAGGCTTCCTTCTTCTGATGCATCTGCATCATCATCGCACAGTGCTCTGGCATCTTAGCTGCCATACCCGTTTTATTCGGTTGTTGCGCTTTAGAGTTTGGTTGTTGTGCAAGTGTCGGAAGGCCAGCTAGCAGAAACGTTGCTGCCATCAGTCCCAGTGAAAAAGTGTTTTTCATAAAAATTCCTTACTCTTTCTAGATAGTGCGGGTTCATATCGGAGGTTCCGCCTATCTCTCGCTTATATCCTTCTCGCAGACTCAAAGAGAAACATCCGCAAAATGGCGGATTCAACATAATCCAACAAATTATTAGGTTCATAGGGACCGCAAATGTCACGGAACCTTCATTCCTTGCTGAGCGTCTACTATGGCATGAGATACCCAGCGGGGGTATACTCTAGGTAATCTGATGTTTCGCAAGCGCACGATCTTCATACTCGTCTTCGCAATGATGACGACCTTCCTGGCTCCGGCCCGGCTCGTGCTCGCTTGCCAGCTGCAATCTCAAGCCACTGCCTGTCCCATGATGGCGGAACGGCAAAAAGCAACAGACTCCTCCTGTTGTGTGAAGAAGACAGCTTCACCCGACGCCTCGATCTCTTCGCTCTGCTGCTGCAAGATGCAGTCTGCGCCCGCACCACCCAGCCTGCCCGAGGTGACGA
Source organism: Armatimonas sp. (assembly GCA_031387365.1). Taxonomy (GTDB): domain Bacteria; phylum Armatimonadota; class Armatimonadia; order Armatimonadales; family Armatimonadaceae; genus Armatimonas. The sequence continues at coordinate 1,929 of JANNDD010000251.1, forward strand.
TTGCGGCGGAGAACCCTGTTTTCGTACTTAACACCACGGTAGTCCCGGTTGCTGCCCCCATCACTACCACCACTGTTTTAACGGTCATAGCCCTGGAGACTTCTGCTCCACGCGGACCACCTCGTCCGTTCGCTGCCCTTCGCGCTCCTCCCACCTTTTCCTAAATAACGCTGCTAGGCCACTCGCGCCTTGCGGCTTTTCGTCGCTTGCACGAAAGTTTCGTGCTGATCTACTCAGGAAAGAAAATCATGTTTACAACACGGCGTTTTACCTTTGGCGCACTCGCTTTGGTGGCACTTCTTAGCGCACCGAACCCGACTCTTGCTCAGGTAGCCTCGGCACCTGCTGGCCTCCAGAAAACCATCGGGAAGTACACGCTGACTCTTAGATTGCCTACCGAGGGCGTCTATGCAGGGGAGCAGATCGATATCGAGTTCCGCCTGCTCGACACCAGCAAGATAGACCCCGTTTCTGGGGCAACGGGCGTCACTCGCGTCCAGACCCGCGCTATTGTCACCATGCCCGAGATGGCGGGGATGCCAGCGCAAAACCCCAAGATTCACACGGAGGGCGTTCCTGGTGACTACGGCATTGAGTGTTACTTCCCCCACGGTGGTCAGTACCAGATCGCGCTGAGTTTAAGCGTGCCTGGAGAGAGTAAGCCCCTCACGGCGAGCTTTTTAGTGGATGTACAGGACGCTGAGGCGCGCCAGAGCAAGAAGCCCGTTCCCAAGCCCTACTTTGTCGAGGTGAAGAGTATCGGTGCGGCAGTCGCGGGCAAGCCTGTTGAGCTGCGCTTTGCCATACGGAACATGAAAACCAAGGCTATAGTCAAGGACTTTGACATTGCCCACACCAAGGTTTTCCACCTACTCATGACCAGTAAAGACCTCTCCTGGTTCGCCCATGAGCATCCCGAGGCGCAACCCGATGGCACGTTCACCCACACACAGATCTTTCCCAGCGGCGGTGAGTACCGAATCTACGGCGATGTTGCTCCCAAAGGCGCGGGTTCGCAGATTCTCGGCACAACGCTCAAGGTGGCTGGCCCAGCAACCAAGCCCGTTCCGCTCGTGGTAGGAGGGACGAAAAATACGGTGGATGGGATCACAGCAAATTTTAGTGCAGCAACGAGTCCGATTCCCATCGGCAAGAGCACGACGCTCACCTTCAAGCTGACCAATAGCGCAGGCAAGCCCATTACCGATCTAGAGCCGTACTTAGGGGCATTTGGCCACCTGATGATCATTCATCAAGACGGCCAGACCGTGGTTCACAGCCATCCTGCTGAGGACGAGGCAGGGCTCGCGGCCTCGAAAAAAGGTAATGTCGCCTTCAATGCCCGCTTTCCAAAGCCCGGAGTTTACAAAGCCTGGGGGCAGTTCCAGCGCGGTGGGCAGGTCATCACGATCCCCTTTGTGCTCAAGATCGGGGGGACAAAGTGAGACAGCTACTCGCTGCACTTTTGGTTCTCACGCTGGCAGGACCTACCCTCGCCCATCCGCCTAAGGGAGCGAAGAAAGGGCCGACGAAAGCAGCGCCCTTCTTAAAGCAAGCCCTTGCCGCTAAGAAAAAAGGCGACACCAAAGCCTACGAAGCGGCGATGTTGGCGGCTAAAAAGATTCTGGCGGAGGAGGGGCGCTACTCCTGCTGTATCAAGGGCGGCTGCGACGAGTGCGCGGTTGAGGGCAACTGCGGCTGTGGCGCAAATCTCTTCGAGAAGAAAGGCGTCTGCAAGAGCTGCCTTGCCGGAATCAAAGCGGGCACCGGCAAGTACGACAATCTAACTCCTGACATGCTCTTTGAGCAGCTCATGACCATGGAGATGCAAGGAACGTTTGGCCCGTGGAGCATGAACCGCGAAGGAAGCGGCACGACCTGGCTCCCTGAGTCTAGCCCGATGTACGGGCGGATGAGCGAGCGTGGTAGCTGGCAGCTCATGCAGATGGGGATGGCTGCACTTGCCTATGGCGATGCGGGTGGTAAGCGAGGGGAGAGCCAGGCCTACGGCGCGACTCAGTACATGCTCATGGGGCAAAAGCGCGACGAGAAGGAGCGCATTCTGGGTCTGCGCGGCATGTTCTCCCTTGATCCGCTCACCAACGGCAAGAAGGGCTACCCGAATCTCTTCCAGACCGGCGAGACGGCCAATGGCCAGCCGCTCAAAGACCGTCAGCACCCCCACGATCTGATCATGGAGCTCGCCGCCACCTACAGCGCCCCACTCGGGGGAGATAAGCGTGGCTTTCTCTACCTGGCACCGGCGGGTGAACCTGCGATTGGCCCGGCGGCGTTTCAGCACCGCCCGTCGGCCTGGGACAACCCGAGCGCGCCTATCTCGCACCACTGGCTCGATGGCACCCACATCACCTACGGGGTCGCAACGGCGGGCGTGACGGCAGGGGATAAGTGGAAAGTGGAGGGCTCAGTCTTCAATGGGCGTGAGCCGGGCGAGGATCGCTACAACATCGATCCTATCCGCCTCAACTCCTACGCGGGCCGCATCACGCACAACCCGAGCAAAGACCTGAGTTTCCAGGCTTCCTACGGCTTTCTCAAGTCCCCAGAAACCCTGGAGCCGGGCGTGAACCAGCACCGCCTGACCCTTTCCGCCATGCACAACCGGGCTTTTGAGAACGGCGATAACCTCGCCTCGATGCTGGCTATCGGACAGAACCTCAAGGACGGTGGCAAGACCACGGCGCTTCTGGCGGAGACGGCCTACACCCACGGGCGGCAGACCTACTTCGCACGGCTCGATAACACCCAGAAGGATGAGCTGGTCGGCGTGCCCGCAGGAGTCTACCGGGTGCAGAAGTTCTCGATTGGCGGCGTCCACAACCTCAAGCAAGATGAGAGCGGCCAGCAAGGCGTTGGTGCATCGCTCGATTTCTACTCGTATCCTTCGACTCTCAAAGCCTCTTACGGCAGTGCAC
>JANNDD010000263.1:0-11608 GCA_031387365.1 Armatimonas sp.
GGCAAGTCCCCCGCCGCGATCAACTCTCTCTTGCAGCGTGCCCGCGCCATCCTTCTTACCCGAGGCGCAGCGTACTTTCTTTTTTTAGAGGCGGAGTAACGACCATGAACGAAAATACAACAAACCAGCCCAACGCCCTCACCGAGTCCTATCCTGCCCAGCGCGTCTCCGATGACCTGCGCCTGCGGGTCAAGCACCTCGCTGCCCAGCACGATGACAAAGCCGACCAGCGGGCCCAGAGCCGCCGGAAGCGCCGCCGCGTCCTCAGCTACGGTGCCGCCGCTCTCGTGATCGGCTGCGGCATCGCACTCCAGCCACGAATCGCCACCGCAACGGCCCTGAGCCGGATGAGTGCGGCGATGGAGGGGATTCAGACGGCCCATATCCTCAGCTGGCAGACCCGCTCCGTCACCGATTCCACTCGAACCGAGTCCGAGACCTGGTTCTCCGGCGACTCCGTGCGCCTTAAGTCTGAGGGAGGCATTCAGATCTTCCGCGATGGTAAGAACTACTTCTACTCCCCAGAGCGTAACCGGGTCGTGGTGAAGTCCGCCGAGGGAGCCTTTGGGCACAATCGCAGCGGCTTCAGCGTGGCGGCAATGAAGCGCGATATCGCCCGCTGGGGCTGGTCGGATCGCATCGAGACGCTCGGCATGGTAAACGAGAACGGGCGCTCCTACAAACAGCTCGCCCTCTACCGCGATGAGCCTGCGGGCAAGATTCGTGTGCTCTTTTTGGTTGACCCTAAGACCGATCTGCCCCAGCGCTGCGAGGTGAACTTACTCAAAGACGGACGCTGGGAAGTCTTCGGGGGCACTGAGCTGCGCTACAACGAGACGCTCGATCCCAAGCTTTTTGTGGTGAACTTCCCTGGTGCCCAGATCGTAAACTACGATCAGGAACGCAAGCGCTGGCACCAGGAGATGGAGAACACAGTAGCCGAGGTGAAAGTCGGGGAGCGCACGGTGAAAATCCGCGATGTCCGGGTTAATGAGCAGGGCGCGATCTTTGTGCTCTACACCTGCGGCAAGACCTACGAGGATGCGTTGCATCAAACACCAGGAAGTACTGACTGGTGGCCAGGAATCCAACGTGACTGGAAAGTGGAGCTGACGGACTCGGAAGGAACCAAGTATGTCCATGAGGAGATAAAGTTCATGAGCTCTATGGATAAAGCGAGAAAGCGGGAGTCATTCGGGGTACAGCCGATCCTGAAAGATGGCGAGATTGTGCAAGGCGACTGGTTTATCCCCCTCACGGCGGAGCCAAAGACTCCGACCTCGGTGACACTTCATGTTCGTGCTCACCTTAAGGATCTTCATGGCAAGGAACTCCACGAAGCCTACTGGGGCAAGTCGGTACGAGCCATCAAGACACAGCTCACGCCGCATAGCGCCAGTACCCAGTTATTTGGTGCCAAAGACGACCGTGTTCGAGAGAGTGAGTGGATCGCGAAGGGCACACTGACCCTCCAGCCACAGCAGCAACCCGGCTTTCTCCCCGACTACTGGCCCCACGTGGTGGATGCGATGAGGGGAGACGACGATAAGGAGCTACGGGGAACCTTTGAGGCCCTTCGCTCCGCAAGTCTTGCCAAGCACCGAGCAACCCTGCCCCTCGCGCTCCGTTCCCTGGAGCTTCAGCAGACCCTAACGCCGGAGCCTCGGACAAGCTTCTGGCTGGAGAAAGCCACCGTTTTAGGGCTCCTCAAGCGCCCGGAGGAGGCAAAACAGGCACTGCAAGCGGCCATAGCGAGACAAGAGATAGAGGTGAAGCGCTATCCTGAGTTCAACAAAGACGACGGCTTCTTCTGGCAGAGCCTCAGCACCGTCTGGTACGCTATCGGGGACGAGAAAAAGGCCATCGAGATGCGTGAGAAGGCCATGAAGCTCGAACAGCGCAACTTCCCTGCGCGCGTTCAGTGGTACCGCGAGCACCCCGAGGATCTCAAGCCTAAGCTGGACTAAACAAGCCTCAGGGAACAAAATGAGCCGGGGCGCGGTATCCTAGGTACAATGGTCACTGATGCCCTGGCTCCTCCAAAATCCACGGAGCGGGCGCTCGCAATGAGCGCCGCGACGTACTTACTCTCGGTCGCGATCCCCGTCTATAACGAGAAGAACACGCTCCTGCAGATACTGGAGCGCATCCGTGCCGTGCCCGTGCCGATGGAGATATTGCTCGTAGATGACGGAAGCACCGACGGCACCCGCGAGCTGCTTCAGAGCGAAGTTGAGGGGATCTGGGACAATGTCCGGGTGCTCTACCATGCGCAGAACAAGGGCAAGGGTGCGGCGATTGTGACGGCAATTGGAGCCGCAACGGGCGATTATTTAATTGTTCAAGACGCCGATCTTGAGTACAACCCGGAGGACTACCCCCGGCTACTTGCGCCACTCCTCTCGGGCGAGGCCCAGGTGGTCTATGGCTCGCGCTTTGCCGGAAAAATCGAGAACATGCAGCCCGCCAACCGCCTGGCAAACTTTCTTTTAACCACCACGGCCAATCTTCTCTTTCCCAGCGCCCACCTCACCGACGAAGCAACTTGCTACAAGATGTTCAAGATGGATGTCCTGCGGCAGTTTCCTCTCCACTCCCAGCGCTTTGACTTCTGCCCCGAAGTGACCGCCAAAGTGCTCAAGCGTGGCATCAAGATCTACGAGATTCCCATTGAGTACCGGGCGCGCACGCTCGCCCAGGGCAAGAAGATTCGTCCCTCGGACTTCCTACAAGCGATTGGAACCCTGCTTAAGTACCGCTTCTCCGGCTAATAGCCCGTGCGCTCCGACATGCTACAATAGGGCATTATGAATCTTCTGCTTATCGCTCTGTGTCTTCTTGCACCGCAAGAGGCACCTGCTTCTTCCCAACAAAAGCCACCTAAACCCGACCTAGCCAAGACCGTTCTAGTGGTTCAGGAACAGATTGCGGACCTGGGGCTGCTTCAGGCACTCGTGCCCCTCAAGCTCACCTCTCCTCAGATCGAGAAGCTCTTGCCCGTCTTGAAAAAAGCCCGGGAGCGCGCCATGGAGCTAAACCGCCAGGACGACGAGGCGCTTGCACAGCTTGCTCCCGAAGTCGCCAAGGCGCGGGCGCAGACCATTGCCGAGAGTGCCTTCCCCGACTCCATCGAGAAACGCGTCGGGGAGACACAGCGCCTCTCCGCCGCGCGCCGCCTGGAAGCAACCCGTAAGACCGTGGCCGAGCTCGTGGAGTTTGTCCGTGAGCTACTCACCGAGAGCCAGAGGAGCGAGATCGAGCGCCAGAGTGAGAAACTCTATGGTGGCAAGCGCGTGCCCAAGGAGTACGCCAAAGATCCCAATAAAGCCCCCAAGACCGTCGTTCAAGACCTAGCGATCGCCGCCTACACCGAGCGTGTGCTGCTCTTTGACCGCGCCATCACGCTTTTGGAGCTGATCAAAGCCGCTGCCAAGCCAGCGTGAGCAGCTCGACGCGGCAGAGCTCGCGCTGCTCGTTGCCAAGTAGCAGGGTCTGGTTATCTAAAAAACAGAGCGCCTCGCACTGCTTGGCTCCCTGAAACACTTGCCGCTTGACGGGCTTGCTCAGGAGCTTGTCGCCCACCCCACTTAGCTCGAAGAGCCAGACAGAGGCAACGGGTAAGTGGGTCAGTACCGCCAGTGTCTTGCCATCCGGGGAGCAGTCCGCCGCTGTCACCCAGCCTCCGAGCTGCGTGTGGCTATCAAGACGCGTGAGTGTATTAACTTTCTTCCGGTCTTCGCGATCCAGCCGGTAGAGCACGGTACTATCTGAGGGGAAGAACGGCGAGCCTGCCAGGCGGTGCTTCGTGAGCACGTGGAGCTTGCCGCGAAAAACAAAGAGTGATTCGCAGTCGTAGCGCCACTCCGTTTTCTTAGGGGGAAACTCCGCCTGATCGGGATAGGCCACGCGGATTTTTTGCGCCTTCACTGAGGAGTTTTTCGGCTCCGGTTCGGTGAGCTTGTAGAGACAGAGATCGTCGCGCCTGTTGCCATTGTTGCCCATGTCAGCAACATAGAGTGTCTTGCCGTCGAGCGCGATATCTTCCCAGTCTTTATTGGCTGCGCCCTCGACCTCGATCTCGGCCACAAAGCTCCCATCGGCGTGGATCGCAAAGAGGCGCGAGTGATCCCCGCTATCATTGTGCGCCCAGAGAATCCCCGGATACTGCCGACTCGCCGCGAGCCCACTCAGCTCCGAGAGCGCCTCTTTACGGATCGTTCCCGTGGGTACCCACTTGCGCCGTGGCGGCTCTTTGGGCTCCTGCATCACTAGCGCCCCGCTGTCAGCTTCTGCGCATCGTCGGTTGTCTGGTAGCTCTGCGAAATCTGGCGCTCTTCCACGCGCTTCAGGCGCTCCTCCACACCATCCAGGATCGCATCGAAAGACAGGTCGAACTTCGTGGTGGTATCGCGCAGTGCTAGAACTTGTTCCTTAAGCGCACTGAGTTCGGCTCGAAGCTCATCGCTCATCTGAACCTTACTTCCCTCACCTTGTTTGCGGATACGAATCTTCTCCAGCTCCTGTTTATGCCAGGAAGTCACCCCGATGATGGAGATAATGCCAACAAAGATAACGAGTATAATAAAAACAGCAATAAGTCCTCCATCCATGAATTATTGCTCCGTTCGTAGCCGTGCGAGCGGATCGCTGGTGGCAGTGGTTGTGTAGGCACGCGTCTCGATGCGATCCACACGCTCCTCCATTCGGGTCAGTGCGGTATCAAAGGACATGTCGTAGCGCATAGTGGTGTCTCGCAACTGGCGCACTTCTTGGCGCAGCTCCTCAATGGCGGCTTGCGTGGCAAGATCTACCGAGCTGCCCCGTGGCGGCCCCTTGATCTCCGCCATCTTCACTCGATGCTTCAGAACTGCATTAAAACCTGCAAATCCAAAAATAGTGAAAAAGATAAACGAAAATGTCTCGCCTGGTCCCATGAGCTTATTCTATCCTCTTTGCGGCTACCCGCAGGGCATCAGCTAGCGACAGCCGCCCTGCGTAGAGTGCTTTGCCGACTATGACAGCTTCTACACCCCTTTGTTGCACCGCAGTGAGCTGTTCAATATCAGCGATTCCTGCCACCCCACCCGATGCGATCACCGGCAACCCGACGGCCTCCGCGAGCGCCGCTGTCGCCTCCACATTGACACCTTCGAGCATACCATCACGCGCGATATCGGTGAACAGAAACCGCCGCGCCCCAAGAGCCGCCATGCGCTTGCAAAAGTCCTCGACGCGCTCGCCCGTGGTCTCTTTCCAGCCGTGGGTCGCCACAAAACCGTCACTGGCATCGGCCCCGATAATCACAAACTCGCCGTATGCCTCTAGTATAGCCGCAATCGCCGCCGGGTTGCCCGCCGCGCTGGTGCCGACAATCGCCCGGCTCGCGCCCAGCGCCAGCATCGCCCCGACTTTCTCTGGCGTGCGCAAGCCCCCGCCCACCTGTACGGGAATACGCACCGTCGCAAGAATGGCTTTTATGACCGGATGGTTGGTCGCCTCGCCGGTCTTTGCACCATCCAGATCCACGATATGCAGCCGCGTCGCTCCGGCTTGCTCAAAGCCAAGCGCAGTCGCCACGGGATCATCGGCCACTTTCTCGCTCGTCCCAAAGTCGCCTTTTCGCAGACGAACCGCCTGCCCACCAAATAAATCAATGGCGGGAATAATCTCTAAACCCATTCCGATTCCTCTCCAGACCGCCGGTTGAAACCGGCGTCTGCAATGGCACTGCGTGCCGCAAAGCCCGTGCCGGGCTACCAAATCTGCCTTCCTTCGCGGAGCCGTGCCCAGAGGGCGCCCAAGTGGCCGAGTTCCACGAGGCCGAGGGAGGCAGCCCGGCACGGGCTTCGCAGCCGAAGGCTACTGTTGACGCCCAATTCCATTGGGCGGATTCAAAGCCGCGCTACATCCTCTGCCGAAGCTGCTCATTGTCGTTTTTTTCTACTTACACTCGTATCGTTTTCTTTTTTTGAGCATTTGTGAATGCATCATTCAGAACCCCAATCAGGGGAGACAACCCAGCCATTAGAATCATGGGGCCATTACTCTCAGCTATCCAGCCACGTGTAATAAGAAACTTCGCCTCCAGTGCGGTGAGGAGGGTCATTCCAAAAAATGAAAGAGAGCATACCAGAGAAGCTTGATTCGCGGACTGACAAGAAAGCATAGTGTCGTTCCAAGAGCTGCGCTGATCAAGATTGCCGTAAGTAGAATAGCCCACTCACGAGTGGCAGGGAAGATGGCAAGAATAAGAATGATTTGAAAAAAGATCGCAAAACCGATCAAAATAAATCGGTGTATAGTATTTGGGGGTGGTGGCGTTATTTCAGAATCCATTCCGATTCCTCAGTTTCTCTCTCTCGTTTATCTCAATGTCAGTATGTTGTTTTTTATTTTTGTTGTAAGCTATCCACGAAAATAAAGGTAAAACGGAAGGAGAAATCATACATAATATAATTATATCTACATGATCTCTGGTTACAAGATTGTTGATGTGCAGGAGTTTAACTACTAGTAAAGTTATGCCTATTGATAATACAAAATGTATTATCCCACCTATTATGCTTTTAATATATCTTGAAAGAAAAACGAACAGAATCGTTGATAATATAAGATTTACGGCGATAGTAATAATGATTATAGAATATGCTCTGAAGGTAGGGACTATTATTCCTAATAACACTATTTGTGCGAGAATTGCAATACCAACCCATGCAAAACGTTGCTGGGTCTTAAATGGAGGAATGGTTGCCATGATGCGCTACCTTGCTGCTCCAAGCCAATAATATTGGTGTATTTTGGGGTGGCATATATCGGATGGGCGTGGTTTCGGGTTCGGGCGGCTAAAGCGGCCCGCTGTTGCGGCAAGCAGGCTAAAGCCCGCTGGGGATTTTGATAATGTGACGTGAGATGTGGAGGCCCATTTATGGGTCTTGTCGCAACAGCGGGCCGCTTTAGCCGCCCGTCTGTGATAGATACGAAATTTCTCCATCCCAAGAGACAATGCTCTGGTTGAAAGCCATGATGTGCGCGTAGAAAGCACAATGCTTGCCGTAGGGGCTACGATGCTCCTGTAGAAAGCGCGATGTTTGCCGGAGGAACTACGATGCTCGCCCCGAAACCACGATGCTCGCTCCGAAGTCACAATACACGGCAATTTCATAGTTTTGCGAAGTTGTCGAGAATTTTCAGCCCCACTTTGCCGGATTTCTCGGGGTGGAACTGGACGCCGTGGATATTTCCCACGGAGACAGCGGAGCAGTAGGTCAGCGTGAACTCGGTCTGGGCGGCGACAACACTTTGATCTTCTGGGGCGCAGTAGAAGCTGTGGACGAAGTAGACCATCGCGCCGGGCTCTAAGCCTGCCATTATTGGGCTTTCTTTGGGGAAGCTTAGTGCGTTCCAGCCGATCTGCGGAATTTTGATCCCCGGCGCATCGGGGAAGCGCTGGACGCGGCCTGGGATGAGGCCCAAGCCCGGATGCTCGCCCATCTCCTCGCTCGCGTCGAAGAGAAGCTGCATTCCGACACAGATTCCTAAGAAGGGCTTGCCTGAGTGCGCAGCGTCTAAGGCCACTTGCTCTAGGCCACGCTCACGCAAGGTCTTCTCCGCTGCGCCAAATGCCCCGACGCCCGGCAGGATCACTTTGTTGGCAGACGCAATCTCGCCCGGATCGCTCGTGACTATGATGGCGTGGCCGAGCGACTCGAAGGCTTTCTCCACCGAGCGCAGGTTGCCCACGCCGTAGTCCATCAGCGCGATCACAGAATGCCCTTGGTGGAGGGAATCCCCGTGACTCTGTCATCGAGCGCGACGGCCTGGCGCAGTGCCCGCCCAAAGGCTTTGAAGGCCGCCTCGGCGATATGGTGCGCGTTCTTACCGGTGAGCAGGCGAACGTGGAGATTGAGCCCCGCTTCACGGGCAACGGCATGAAAGAATTCTTCCACCAGCTCGACCGCAAAGCTGCCAATGCGCGTATCGGGGAACTCTAAGGCGATATGCGCCCCGCCGCGCCCCGAGAAATCTAAGGCGCAGAGCACGAGAGACTCGTCCATCGGGACAGTGGCATCGCCGTAGCGCGTCATGCCTTTTTTATCGCCCACAGCGGCCTTCAGCGCCTGCCCGAGGCAGATGCCCACATCCTCGACGGTATGATGGTCGTCAATATGGTAGTCACCCTTCGCCGTGATACTTAAATTCAGCAAGCCATGCCGCGCGACATGGGTGAGCATGTGGTCAAAAAAGCCGACGCCGGTCGCAAGCTGGCTGGAGCCATCGCCGTTAAGATCAAGCGAGAGCGTAATCTGGGTCTCGGAGGTCTGGCGGGAGAGGGACGCGGTACGTGGTGCACTCATACGGTAGGCAGTATATCAAGCGCCAAGCTCCCCTGCCGCTCTTTCCAGGCGGCTTTTGCCTCACGTACATCGAAGAAATGCTCCTCGGCGAAGAGCGACTCGTGGCCCAGGTTCTCTCGGGCGGCGGCGAGAATATCGCGCCACTGGGCATTGTGGTACGATGGCCACTTCACCCCCGCCTGGCAGTACGACGCGTCAGCGAAGTAGCGCACCCGATCCTCACCACCGGGCTTGGCGCGGCGGGCGTGCCAGAGGGCGGAGTAGACCAGCACGGCAGAGCCCGGTGGCAGGTTGTCCACCACGATCTCTCCGGGGAGCACTTGTTGGCCCAGGTGCGAGAGCGCCCCGTTGGCGATTACGGTTTTCTGGGTACGGGGCAGCACCACTAAGTCGCCCACCTCGCCATTAAGACCATTGAAGTAGTAAAACACATGCACCATGCTATGGCTACGGTTGGTCTGCGGCTCTTGCTCATAGTCCTGATGCCAGTTCGATCCGGGCGTGCCCGCGCCTTGGCGACTCGCGTGCAGGTGGTGAAACGCAAAGCCCGGCCCCATCACCTCTTCGACAAGACTTAGTGTCTTGGGATGGACAATGAGCTTCCCTAGATGAGGAAGCTGGCAAAGATAGGGGGAAGGCTCTTTGGCCTCGCGCTGGGCTTGTACAGAATCCATATCGGCTTTGTAGCCAACCAGCTCGTCATCGGTAAAGTAGCTGGGAAAGACCAAAAAACCCTGGTCGTGAAACGTCGCCCGTTGTTCGTCGGTGAGTATCATAGTGGAAATTATACCTCTCATGACGTTTAAAATACGGTACACTGATGGGCGAAATGAAGGTGCAAAGTCTCGTTGCCATTGGTCTGACACTCGCGTTGGCTGGAGTGGCTCATGCGGAGCGGTTTATCTTCCAGCGAGGTAGTGCGCTCTATAGTGCCAGCCGCGATGGAAAAGAGTCGCGCAAGCTGCTCGACATCAGTGCGGGAGCGGGAGTTCTCTGGGCGGCTTCCCCCGATGGCCGCCGGATTGTCTGGGCAAAAACGACTTCTAAGGAGAGCGAAGGGAGCCTTGCCGCACGCCCCCTCACTCTCTACCTGACAGACATTACGGGGCGGCGACAAAAACGCCTTCTGAGCACCGACAGCCTGACAGATCGGCAAGGGCATAAAGTTACCGAGGTGGGCGAGACGGCTCTCAGTGGCCCCAACACAACCCTTGCGGACTGGAGCCCGGTCTCCCTTTCCTGGAGCGCCGATGGGCGGACGCTCTACCTAGGCTGCACCCGCGTGGGCGCGGCGGCGGGTGTGATGACGGTGACCATGGATGCTCAGGTGGGCACGGCCCTGGTGGACTCAGAAGGACGCTGGAAGTGTCTGGGGTCTGTCACTCAGCCCGATGCACGCTCCACCTATCTTGCAGCGGTCTCCATTGGGCATGAGAGCGGTGCGGCTCCCCTGATGATCTGTAACCTCGCAGTAGGTAATGCCTGGACTCCGGTTCCGCCTCTGGGAGGAGCTCCGGTCTATGGTGCGGCACTCTGGCCGGCACTGGCCCCCAATGGCAAGAGCGTCGTTTTTGCATCGGTGCCGCGTGGCCTCTGGCTCGCGGAAGGCCCGGGCCTTCAAACCCGGCGCTTAGTGAATGGAGAGGTCGCCCGTCCTCGATTCAGTGAGGATGGCAAGACGGTGCTGTTTCTCTCGCCACGCCCCACCACTTCCGATAAAATCGCGTATGACCTCTACGAGCTGCCCCTCGGTGGCACTACCCCTAAAGTGGTGCTCAGTGATGTGGACTGGTTTGATTTGGTCGCGGACTGAGGAGAAACATGCACCCTGATATCGAGACAATTCGCATTACCGAAGAGGAAATCGCTGCGCGTGTAAACGCCCTAGGCGCACAGATCACCCGGGACTACGAGGGCAAGGATCTGATCCTGATTGGTGTCCTGACAGGCTCGACACTCTTCATGGCCGACTTGGTGCGGCGCATCACGATTCCGCTCTCCTTTGACTTCGTCGCCGTGGGCTCGTACGGCTCTGGGAGCAAGGCAAGTGGGGTAGTGAAGATTCTCAAGGATCTAGACGAGCCCGTGGAGAGCCGTCATGTGCTGGTAGTGGAAGATGTGCTCAGTCCAGCGATGTCACGTCGCCTCTCTTACTTGCTCGAGCTGCTCAGCTCCCGCAAGTGCGCCTCCATCCGCGTCTGCACGCTTCTGGACAAGCCCGTTCGGCGCCGTGCACTGGGCATCACTCTGGAGCCTGATTACTGTGGCTTCGTGGTCGAGGAGGAGTACGTGGTCGGCTACGGTATGGACTATCTAGGCCGCTACCGCTCGCTGCCCTACATCGGCACCCTCAAGCCCGTCATCTACGGCGGGGGGTAACGCAACCATCTCCCCTAGCTCGTTCCTCGCCGTCCCCTCGGGCAGGAGGAGGAGCCCACTGGTGAGGTCACGCTCCCGCACGAGGGCAACGGCACGGATGAGCGTAAAGGGCCGTGCGGGGCGAATCTCCTCTTGGGCCAGCATGAGCAGCGGAGCTTTGTCGGGGTTCTCGCGCCGCGCCACCCAGCACCCCAACACGGCCCGCAGCCAGCGCCACGCGCACCGGCCAGCCTAGACGACACAGCGGCAACACCACCGCAAGCACCAGTGCTACCGAGCGGTATAATTGCCTACAAGGAAAGACAAAATGCCTGTTCTCACACCGGAAACCGAAGCGCGACTGATCTCTGTGGCGACGAGTGTTGGCAAGACGCCCGATGAGGTCGTTCAGGCGCTCTTACGCGATCTGCCCACTGCGGCATTGAGCGAGTCCGAGCTTCTACGGCGCATTCAGGAGGCGATTCCGCCCTCGCTACGCCAAGAGCGTGAGGTGCTGATTACAGCGCAGAAAGCCCGTGCCTGGAGCGCATCAGAGCGTGCGCGATTTCTGGAGCTGACCAATCAGATCGAGACCTGCGAGGCGGATCGTATTTTACTTCTCTCGGCTCTGGCACGGCAGCGCGGCATTACGCTACCGGAGATTGCGCGGCAGCTTGAGCTAATGCCTGCATGAGACGACAGCGTCCCACACAGCGACAGCGCCTTGCGGTCTTTATCCGTGCGGGGTACCGCTGCGAGTATTGCCGACACCCTGTGGCCTTCTCCTCTGACCCGTTTGAGGTGGAGCATATTATCCCCGTGGAGCAAGGCGGCACCACGACCCTGGATAACCTGGCGCTTTCGTGCCGGGGCTGTAACCACCTGAAGCACATTCT
>JANNDD010000281.1:0-1988 GCA_031387365.1 Armatimonas sp.
AGCGCGTCGTCACGCGCTTCCGAACCCAGAAGACAGGAGCGCTCCTCGCCTACCTCGCCTACCACAAACAACAAAGTCACTCACGAGAAGTCCTCGTCGAGCTCTTCTGGCCAGAGACAACCCCCGAGTCCGGAAGGCATAACCTCAGCCACGCACTCTCCAGCCTCAGAAGCCTCCTCGAGCCGCCCGGAGTGCCCGCAGGAGGCGTCCTCATCGCCGACAGGTTCACCGTCGAGCTTAACCCCGATGCCTTCACCACCGATGTTGGTGAGTTCGAGCAGGCACTCAGAGCCGCCGCGCAGGCGCGAAACACCTCAGATCATGCCCCCCTGCTGGCTCTCGCCCTCGAAAAATGCACCGGAGAGCTACTCCCCGGCTACTACGAGGACTGGATCGAGCCCGCACAGGAGCGCATCCGACAGCGCTTCGAGCAGGCGGCGGCTCAGCTCAGCACCCTCTCACAAAGGGAAGCCACACCCGAGGCTCCCACTCCCGTCACGGCTCCCACGAAAGTCGCTGTGGAGAATGTGCTTCCCACGGGAACCGTCACGTTTCTGTTCACCGATATCGAGGGCAGCACCAAGCTCTGGGAGCGAGTGGGCGATGTCTTCCGTTCCGCACTCTCCACCCACCATGCCCTGATGCGCCATGAATTTAGGCGCAGTGGGGGACACGAGGTCAAGGAGGCGGGAGACTCGTTTCTCGTTGTCTTCGCCAGCGTCGGTGATGCCCTTGCCTGCGCGATTGCCTGCCAGCGTGCTCTGGAGAAGCAGGCATGGCCCGAGGAGATCAGTTCGCTACGGGTACGCATGGCGCTGCATACCGGCGATGTCGAGCTGGCAGGCGGCGAGTACCACGGCATCCTGCTGCACCGTGCGGCGCGGATGCTCTCGGCGGCACACGGGGGACAGATCCTCTGCTCCGAGGCGAGCAGTAACCTTCTCAGCCGGGATCTGGAGCCGCAGGTAACTCTCAAAGATCTAGGCATCTGGCGGCTACGCGATATCCAGGAGCCGGAGCGTCTTTTCCAGGCGAGCTACCCGGACATGGCGCTTTCTGAGTTCCCGCCTCTGAGCGCGTCGCCTGCGCATAGCTCGCACCTGCCGCTGCAGTTCACGCGCTTCTTTGGACGGGAGTCGGAGATCACCCAGCTCGTGGAGCTGCTCGCCTCGCCCCAGACCCGCCTCTTGACCCTGACGGGCCCTGGTGGCACGGGCAAGACGCGGCTTAGTCTGGAGGCCGCGGGTCGGTTTGCCGAGTCGTTTGCGGGCGCGGTCTGGTTTGTGCCTCTTGCGGATCTGAGCGATGCGAGCCTGATCCCCACGGCGATCCTGCAAGCGCTAAGTATCCCGCTCTCAGGCAGTAAGGAGCCGCTGGAGCAAGCCATAACGGCGCTTCAGAAACAGCCCACATTGCTGATCTTGGACAACTTCGAGCAGCTCGTCGAGGCGGGCGGGGCGGAGCTGTTGCAGTCGCTTCTGAGCCGTGTTGGCTCGCTGCGTTGCCTGGTGACATCGCGCCAGCTCTTGGGCTTGCCCGGTGAGGCTGAGTTCGCCGTCGCGCCACTTGCCACGCCGAATGGGAGCGACACGCCGGAGCGCCTTGGCCTGTTTGAGAGTGTGCGTCTGTTTGTGGATCGTGCTCAGGCTGCCAAGCCGGACTTTCGGATCACCAACGGGAACGCGCCTGCTGTTGCGGAGCTGTGCGACCGTCTGGAGGGAATCCCGCTGGCCATCGAGCTTGCGGCGGCGCGCGCGCTGGTGCTCTCACCGTCCCAGATGTTGTCGCAGCTTGGCAATCGCTTCGAGTTTCTGGTGAGCCGTAAGCGCGGTCTTGCGGAGCGTCAGCGGACACTTCGTGCGGCGATTGACTGGAGCTACCGCCTGTTGACTCCTGATGTTCAGCGATTCTTCTGTCAGCTTTGCGTGTTTCGTGGCGGGTGGTCTTTGGAGGCGGCTGAGTCAGTCTGCGACGAACCTCTGGCGCTG
>JANNDD010000292.1:0-5154 GCA_031387365.1 Armatimonas sp.
ACCATGAATCTCGCCGCTAAGGTCCCCGAACGCGTCACCGCCATGGCCGCCGCGCTAGAAAAAATCCGTGGTGCTGGAGCCAGCCGACCATGAAACTTCTGCTTGCGGCACTAATGCTCTTACTAGCCCCACTAGTATTCCCCCGCCCGGCGGGGGCTAGGGGGAAAACCAATCGCTACAATGTCTTATTTATTGCTGTGGATGACCTTAGGCCTGAGCTAGGCTGCTACGGCGTGAAAGAGGCGCAGTCGCCCCATATAGACCGCCTTGCCAAGTCCGGGATGCTCTTCACACGCCACTATGCCGCCGTCGCGACCTGCGGCGCATCGCGCTACGCACTTCTCACGGGGCGCTCGCCCGTTCGCTCTGGTGTTACGGCAAACAATGAGGCGTTTTATCAGGGCAAGACGGCGCTTAATCCCCTGCAGCTCCCCGGTGCACAGACGATGCCCGAGCTCTTTCGGCGCAGTGGCTACCAGACCGTCAATATTGGCAAGATCTCGCACACCGCCGATGGCCGGGTCTATGCCTACAACGGAGAGGGCAACGGTCGCAATGAGCTGCCACACGCCTGGGACGCGCTCCCGACCCCGTTTGGGGACTGGAAACGCGGCTGGGGGATTTTCTTTGCCTACGCGAACGGCAAGCACCGCGAGGACGGCCAGGGAAACAACAAGCTGATGGAGTTCACCGCGCAAAAAGACGAGGATCTCCCCGATGGCCAGCTGGCGCGCGAGGCGATTGCGCAGCTCAAGGGCTTCAAAAACTCTGGCAAACCGTTCTTTCTGGGGCTCGGATTTTTCAAGCCGCACCTGCCCTTTGTTGCCCCCAAGCAAGACTGGGACGCGTTCGCGGGCAAGTTGATCTCGCTACCAAGCTCGCCGCTCAAGCCCGATGCACCGTACTGGCACGCCAGCTCCGAGTTTTACAAGTACTCCTTGCCGTTTGCCAAAGCGCAGCCCCTCGATGAGGACGCGCGGCGCACGGCGCGGCGGGCGTATCTGGCCTGTGTGCGCTACACGGATCGGCAAGTCGGAAAAGTGCTGGACGCGCTAAAAGCTGAGGGCTTAGACAAAAACACGATTGTGGTGCTCTGGGGTGACCACGGCTGGCACTTAGGCGAGCAGCAGATCTGGGGCAAGCACAGCCCGTTTGAGCGCGCGGTTCGCAGCACGCTCATTGTCCGCGCCCCCGGTGTCGGCAAGCCCGGAAAAACCAGCGATGCGCTGATCGAGAGCGGCGATCTGTATCCAACCCTTCTGGAGCTCTGCAAGCCCACATTCACCGCCACCACCTACCCGCTCGATGGCAAGAGTTTTGTCGCCGTTCTGGCAGGCAAGCAAGCCACTGTTCGTGACTCGGCAATCAGCTACTGGCAAGAGGCGCTCACGGTTCGCAGCGCCACGCACCGTCTGATCGCCCGGCGCACCGGAAGTGGCTTCAAAGACATCGCTCTCTACGATCTCTCGCGTGACCCGGACAATACCCAGAATATCGCCGAGAAAGAGCCCGAGCGTGTGACGGCACTGCTGGCAAAGATTCCCTAGCAAAGCCCGACCTGGACGGAGCTGCCAGGCTGGAAAGGAAAAAAACGGCTTTCTCAAGAACTTACCAACGAAATGAAAACAAAACTCACCCACCTCGTGCTCTTCTCTTTGACGATTGCCCTGACGCCACTGACAGTACGGGCGCAGACGCAAGCCAGGCCCAATGTCTTGTTTATTGCTGTGGACGACCTACGGCCCGAGCTGGGCTGCTACGGTAATACGATCATTAAGTCGCCTAATATTGATCGCATTGCAAGCTCTGGTATGGTCTTTCGGCAAGCCTACTGCCAGCAGGCCGTGTGCTCGCCCTCGCGCAGCTCGCTGCTCACGGGACGGCGACCCGATGCGACGAAAGTCTGGGACTTGGTTACGCACTTCCGGGTCGCCTTGCCCGATGCCGTCACCATTCCCCAGCACTTTAAGGCAAGTGGTTACCACACCGCCGCGCTCGGCAAGATCTACCATCATGGCTACGAAGACGGGCGCTCGTGGAGCCAGCCGCACTGGTATCCCAGCGGCGAGACGGTTGACACGGATCCCACGGACTGGACCAAGCGCATCGTCACCCGGCGCTCCGATGGCGTGAAGGAGTTTTCCCAGGAGAAACCCGATCCTGATGATCCGAAGGTCAAGAAAGGCCCCGCGTTTGAGCGTAGCCCGAAAGAAGAGACGCAGCTCCCCGATGGTGCTACGGCTGCCGAGGCTGTAAAACGTCTGCACACACTCAAAACTGGCGGCAAACCGTTCTTTCTGGCTGTGGGCCTCGCCAAGCCGCACTTGCCCTTTGTCTCGCCAAAAAAATACTGGGACATGTACGATCCCACCAAGATTCCTGGTGCCGACAACGACACACTGCCTGAGGGCGCACCAGCGTTTGCAGGCCACACGAACGGTGAGCTTCACAACTATCCCAATATCCCCGCGGGGCCGATCTCGCCTGAGCTGGCCCGCGAGCTGCGCCACGGCTACTACGCCGCCATTACCTACATGGACGCGCAAGTCGGAAAAGTGCTGGACGCGCTAAAAGCTGAGGGCTTGGATAAGAACACTATAATTGTGCTCTGGGGCGATCACGGCTGGCAGCTAGGCGATCACGGGCTCTGGCACAAGCACACGAACTTCGAGCGCGCCACACGCGCTCCGCTGATCTTGAGCGTCCCCGGCATGAAAAACGCAGGCAAGAGCACGACGTCGCTGGCGGAGTTTGTGGACATCTACCCCACCCTCGCCGATGTAGCAGGTCTGCCTGCGCCGACGGGCATAGATGGAAAGAGCCTGAAGCCTGTTCTCGAAAACCCGGCGGCCTCCGTGCGCAAAGTGGCACTGAGCCAGTATCCACGTAGTGACAGTGGCAAGCCGATCATGGGCTACAGCGCACGTGATGCCCGCTGGCGGCTCACTCTCTGGCGCGACCGGGCGACTAACGCGACGGTTGCCACCGAGCTTTATGATGAGAAAAACGACCCCAAAGAGAATACCAACGTGGCCAGCAAGCCCGAAAACGCCGCAATTATCGCCGAGCTCACGCGTGAGCTAGAGGCGGCCTACCAGGGAATCGGCTCCGGGGGCACGCCCAAAGCCAAGGCTCCCGCCGATTCCAAAAAACCTGCGAGTGACCGCAATGAGCTCTTCAAAAAGCGCGATAAAAACGGCGATGGCAAGCTCACGATGGAGGAGTTTATGGATAAACAAACGGATCCCGAGGCGGCCAAGCTGCGCTTCACTAAGTTTGACACCAACAAAGACGGTGTCCTGAGCCAAGAAGAATTCGTCACGATGGGCAAGAAAGCCACCTCCTAAGATGCGAAAACTCCTGGTAGCCTGTTTACTTTGCCTCTTGGCCCTCCCCCTGCTTTTCCCCCGCCCGGCGGGGGCTAGGGGGTTGGTACAAACACCACCCAATATCGTCCTTATCTTCGCGGACGATCTGGGCTGGAAGGATGTCGGCTATCAGGGCTCGGATTTTTATGAGACGCCGGTGCTAGATCGGCTGGCCAAAGAGGGAATGGTCTTCTCCAACGCCTACGCCGCTGCGGGCAACTGCGCCCCGAGCCGTGCGTGTCTGCTCTCGGGTAACTACGGGCCGCGCCACGGGGTCTACGCGGTCGGGAGTACGGATCGAGGGCCGAAGAACCTCATGCGCTTGGTTCCCTACCCCAATAAAGAGGGCCTCCTCAAAGAGAACATCACCCTCGCTGATGCGCTGAAGTCCGCAGGCTACGCCACGGGACACTTCGGAAAATGGCACCTCATGCACCCCACCGAGGGCGCACTGCCGTCGCAGCAGGGCTTTGACGAGACCTACGACTCGTTTGGTAATGGCCCCCTCAGCGATCCGAAGGGGGTCTTTGCGCTCACCAACAAAGCCTGCGAGTTTATCGAGAAGCACAAAGCCAAGCCGTTTTTTGTGTACTTAGCGCACCACGGCATTCACTCGCCGCTCCAAGCGCAACCGGAAGTTTTGGAAAAATTCAAAAGCAAGACGGCGGGCAAGGAGCACAAAAATGCCAAGTACGCCGCGTGCATCTCCGCCCTAGACTCCAGTGTTGACGTGCTTCTGAAGAAGCTCAAGGCGCTGGACTTAGAGAAAAACACGGTGATTGTCTTCACGTCGGATAACGGCGCGACCCAGCAATCGTCGCAGGAGCCGCTTCGGGGCAACAAAGGCGGCTACTACGAAGGCGGCATCCGCGAGCCGCTAATTGTTCGTTGGCCCGGCGTCACCAAGCCCGGCAGCGTCTGCGACACGCCGGTCATCAGCGTGGATTTTTATCCCACGTTTCTGGAGCTCGCCGGAGCCAATCCCCCCAAGCCGCTCGACGGCGAGAGCCTCGTCCCACTTCTCAAAGGCGGCAGTGCACTCAAGCGCCAGGCGATCTTCTGGCACTTCCCCGGCTACCTCAACGACCCCGTGATCCGAGGCCGCGACAAAGACTTTCGCACCCGCCCGATCTCGGTGATCCGCAAGGGCGACTGGAAGCTGCATCTCTACCACGAAGAGTGGGTGCTCGATGGCGGCAAGAATGCGCTGGAGCTCTATAACATGAAGACCGACATCGGGGAGCGCGTCAACGTCGCCGACACCAACCCCACCAAACGCGACGAGCTTCTCAGAGACTTGCTCGCCTGGATCAAGGCAACGAATGCACCGCTGCCAGGAAAGAAATAATCGTGACAACGCGGAGCAAAAAATGGAGTACCCTGTATTCAAGGAACCAAATCCATGAAAACTATCCTTCTGTTCATTGCAGGCGCGATCACATTTGTCGCAGCCGCGATCACGTTCTTGGTGGTCTTTCGAAAAATGCCTGAGTCAACAACGCCGCGCCTCATCTCGACGACGGGCAGTGCTGAGCTGCGCGTGGTGCCCGACCTGGCCGATTTGAATTTTCAAGTTGAAGTTCGTAGTGTGAATCTTGCGCTGGCACGACAACAACAAGCAGAGCGAGCAACGAAGCTCCTTGCAGCACTGCGAGCCGCTGGTGTGGCTGAAGCGGAGCTCCAGTCGTCGCAGAGTCAGATTCGAGCAAACTATACGAACGGCAATTATCAGGAAACCGGGAAGGTGACATTTTACCAGGTCTCCCAGAGCGTTTCCTGCACGCTC
>JANNDD010000298.1:0-1636 GCA_031387365.1 Armatimonas sp.
TACAGACGGACTTAGGCGCAACCACGATCTATGTCACCCACGACCAGCTCGAAGCCATGAGCATGGGCGACCGAATCGCGATCATGTACGGCGGCCTTTTGCAGCAGGCGGGCACCCCGATGGAGGTCTATGACAATCCGCGCAACCTCTTTGTCGGGGGCTTTATCGGCTCCCCGGCGATGAACTTTGTCCCTTGCCAGCGTAGCGGCGATGTCCTGACACTTCAGGGTGTCGAAGGAGCGGAGAACACGGGCCTGGCCCTCAGTAGCCAGGGAGTGGGGCGATTTACGACGGCTGCTAAAGATCTGCCGCTCGTGCTAGGAGTTCGTCCCGAGGACATTGCCTTTGTGGAGGCGGGGACGCCGGGAAGTCTGCCGGTTACGGTGGTGGTGGTCGAGCTGCTGGGTGCGGAGAACATCATCAATGTCAACCTCGCCGGGCATATTATTAAAGTGCGTACCGTCCCGACATTCCGCCCCACTCTGGGCCAGACACTGCATGCGCGCGTTGACCAGAGCCGCTCGCATCTCTTTAGCAAGCAAACGGAGCTTAATATCAATGCTGAGCGGTAGATTTGCCCAGATGGCAGAATTTATCAGTATCGCACTGCTGTTGCTAGGCGTTATCGCACTCTGCCAGCCCTTCGCTAAACCCATCTTCGCCAATGGCCTTCACCTGCTCTTCTGGGGCTGGCTGGGGCTGAATATCTTCTCGCACCGCAAGCCGGTACGCTAAAAAATTATGGAAATTAACCTCAAAGATAAAGTCGCCATTGTTACGGGAGCCGGGCGTGGCATCGGCAATAGTATCGCCCGTACGCTCGCTGCCGAGGGCGCCGTGGTGATCATCACCGATATCCGCACCGATCTACTGGACGCTGTCAAAGCCGACTGGGATGCCAATAACTGGCGCGGTGCCCAGCACATCGCCGATGTGCGCAGCCCCGATGCCTGCAAAGAGCTGATCGCCAAGATCATCGCTGAGTTTGGGCGGGTGGATATTCTCGTCAATAATGCGGGCGTCTCTATTAGCGGGCCGATTGAGACCATGACGGAAGCCGCCTGGGATGCCAACCTAGACATCAACCTCAAGGGGACTTTCTTGATGTGCCAGGCCGTGATCCCGGTGATGAAGGCGCAGCGCTCTGGGAGCATTCTCAACGCCGCATCGTTTGCCGCGATTATCCCCTCGATTGGCAGCGCCCCATACGCCGCCTCAAAGGCGGGCGTCCACTACTTCACCCGCGTACTCGCAGGCGAGCTTGGGCCGTGGGATGTCACGGTCAACTGCTACTCACCGGGCATGATTCCCACGGAGATCAACCACTTCACCGAGCGCCCCGAAGATGTCCAATCCAATCTGCTGGACACACTCACGCTACGGCGCTGGGGTGACCCGCAGGATGTCGCGAATCTCATCTGCTTTCTGGCGTCCGATCTGGCCCGCTACATCACCGGAACCATGGTGGATGTGAGTGGTGGCAAGCTCGCCACTCAGATCCCCAAGTTCGCTTACGAGAACGCCTAATGACACGCCGCCGCCTGCTCTGGCTTTCCTGCGGCGGCCTGCTCACCGGCTGCCTGCCGTCTTCTCGGGATGCCAGCGGGCGCACGACCATTCGCTACATGGCCTGGGG
>JANNDD010000334.1:0-1905 GCA_031387365.1 Armatimonas sp.
GACACACGGCACCTCGGCGCCCTAGCACTTCTTGGACTCGCCACGCTCCCACAGGCAGTTCAGGCACAAACTATCGTCTATAACAATGGAAACTACGGAAACAATGCTGCAACTCCAATTTCCGGCTATACGGTCGCGGACGACTTCATCGTTATTGCGCCCCTCAACGTTGATATGATTCGTGTATATTTAGTAGATTTAGCTCCCGGATTGGGTACAAATTTCAGCGGCAATTTAACTTGGTTCATTTATTCTGGCACCAACGGAGTGCCAAGCCCCAACGCAATGCCTAGTACCAATATCATCGCCCAAGGAACTGTCAGTCCCACCATTACAAATACTGGAAGCATACTGAGCTTTGATCCTAATGCGGAAATAGCGCAGTGTGATTTCGCGATTCCATTGCAGACACTCTCAGCCGGGACGTATTGGCTTCGCCTCAAAGAAGGGACTGAAACGTCAAATTATGATGGTACTGATACATTTTGGGTGGCAACTGGAGCAGCCATCACAGGAAATGGTCATCGTATTAGCCCTGGCCCCCCTTGTATCTTGAAAATGTGCTACGGTAGTAGCCAATGGCGGGAGTAGATCGTTACCCCTCCGGTACCGCAATACCGTGGAAGAGCTAGATCGCTCCCGCCTTTCTCAGATCATCCCGAACAGTTGCCTGGGCAAGTCAAAAGGCATTTTATGTCTACGATCAAGCTCGTATCCACAAGGACGGGAGTCGAGAAGTCAAGGGAGTTTAAGGATTATGCAAGCACCGCAGGACATTTTTGTGGGAGTGGATATCAGCAAAGCCCAGCTAGATGTGGCTGTTTTTGGGCAGAAACGCCTTGCGCACTTTCCTCAAACACAAGAGGGTATCGCGGCTTTTTGTGAGCATGTTATAAGTCTCCAGACCACTTTGGTGGTCATGGAAGCAACGGGTGGCATGGAGATGCCAGCGGCTCTAGCTCTGGCAGAGTCAGGTATTGCTTTGTCTATCGTCAACCCACGCCAAGCCCGTGAATTTGCTAAAGCAAGTGGACGTCTGGCGAAAACCGATGATATTGATGCTCATAGTCTTGCCCATTTTGCCCAAGCGATTCGTCCCTCACCGACAAGTTTGCCTGACGAAGATCAAC
Organism: Armatimonas sp.; assembly: GCA_031387365.1. GTDB lineage: Bacteria > Armatimonadota > Armatimonadia > Armatimonadales > Armatimonadaceae > Armatimonas. Next base: position 1,131 of record JANNDD010000334.1, read on the forward strand.
GTCATCTGCGTGCCCTTCAAGATCGTCGTCGCCAGCTCCTGGAGATGTATCAGATGGAGAAAAACCGTCTTTTCTCCACTCCTGTGGGCCTTCGTCCCGCTCTGGAAGAGCACCTAGATTGGCTGAGTCAGCAGATTGGCAAAGTGGATGAGGATCTTGAGGAGTGTCTGAAGCAAAACGCGTCCTGGCAGCGTGTCAATGAGCAGCTCCAGTCAGTTCCCGGTGTCGGGAAGGTGACAGCGAGCACGCTTCTTTCGTGCCTTCCTGAGCTTGGTCAGCTCTCAGGTAAGCAGATAGCGGCTCTGGTTGGCGTTGCTCCTTTCGCCCGTGACAGTGGCACGCTTCGTGGTCGTCGGACTGTCTCGGGTGGTCGTGCTGCCGTTCGTAGTGTCCTTTACATGGCCGCTCTGGTTGGGGTTCGCTACAACGCTGTTCTTCGTGGGTTCTATGAATCGCTACTCTCTCGTGGTAAGAGCAAGAAAGTGGCTCTGGTTGCCTGCATGCGTAAGCTTCTCGTTATCCTCAATGCGATGGTCAAGGCTGGTAGCTCCTGGCGCACGTCGAGCGAGACAGGAGCCGTTGCCTAAATTTCCATGATAATTTTGCCAAATTCCCTTGACAAACAAGACAGTTGCTCTTCCCCTCATGCTCGTTCCTCGCTGGGAAGAGGGGGTAGGGGGAGATAGACCCCCCCCACCAACCTACGCCTTGCGCCGTCGGTGTTTGACGATCCCTCCGACAACTCCCAGGCTCAGAAGTGCCAGCGTGCCGGGTT
>JANNDD010000386.1:0-1290 GCA_031387365.1 Armatimonas sp.
ATTGAGGGCTTTCCGGCGGCCAAGGAGGGGATGAGTGCAATAGCAGTGCTGGTGGGGGATCGCTACCAAGTCAAGATCCGCGCTACAGGCTCCGCTCTGAGTGACTTGGAGCAGCAAAGCTGGCTTCTGAAGTTCGACCTCACCGGGCTGGCGGGGCTGAAGTAGAACGACTTACACCGCTCCCATGAACGGGGGCGTGTTATTATCCTCGTTCCTCGGACACAAAGGGCGCAAGCGGCCATAATTGGGTATGGGCGGAACGCCCTTCGTGTCGCGAAGCGACAAAAAGACGCCCCCGTTCATGGGGGCGGGAGAAATTTTATGGATGCAATTAATGTTTATGCCGATCGCTTGCCGACAGCGGGGATGACGGTTGGGGCACTGAAGGCGCTGGACTGGGTCGCACCTGGTCAGTGGGAGAATATTGTCGGCTTTGAGAACATGCTCTCCGCCTACACGGGCGAGAGCGATCCGGGGATACTGCAGCAAGTCTCGGAGCGCAGTCTTGCCCTCTTTGCCGACACAGCAGAGGGTTACCAGCGGGCGCTGTGGATCTACCAGGCCGTGGATTCTACCGACCACAAGCTGGGCAACGTCTCACTGGCACACCAGCTCGGGGAGCGCTTCTCGGCGCTGAAATTTTTGGCTAAGCTCACCCCGAGCGACGAAGTGACCCAGACCATTGACCTGACCGTTAAGATTGTCGCGGAGCTGACGGCATTTACCTATGTCAATGGTCTGCCCGGCGACTCGATCGGTGACTTTGTGGCCGCACTAGGCGAGTACGAGCACGACTCGCTGGTTCGGATGGCCGCCTTAGTGACCTTCGACGGCCTGCTCCCGCTTGGCCCCGAGTTCCTGGATAAAGTAGACAGTAGCCTGCGCGGTTTCTCTGCCAGCCACCTCCAGGGCAACGAGACTTTTAAAGCACTCAGCTCGATGATCCCAGGCGGCGATACCCTCGGGCAGCTGGGCTTTATCGGCCAGACCTTCGGTGCTGTCTCTGGCTGGATTGGCAACTTCGTCCAAGAGCGTGGCCTCACTCCTGAGAACATCTACGAGAGCCTCAAAGGCCGCATTGATGGCCTCGACGGCAAGATGGACGTGGTTGCCGCACTCATTGACACTCACACTGACTACTACGCCCATACCGGCACCCAGTCGCTCTGCCGGAGCCTGATGAACCGCGCCATCGCGGAGATCTAGCACAGCGAAACCAAAAAAAAGCGGTCAATCAAAACGATTGACCGCTTCCACAGCATGTGGAGAGAAAAGGAGATCACACGACGA
>JANNDD010000445.1:0-18543 GCA_031387365.1 Armatimonas sp.
AGCCCATGTCGAGCACCAAGGGCTTCTCGGTTGTGCAGAAGCGGCGCAGTGCGGCGCAGATCAGGTTCCGCCGTGCGACAAACCACCAGTGGCGATCCTCTAGGCGACGCATCTGCAGGTAGTACTCTCGGTTCAAATCAGTTGTTCCGTTCGGGCAACATCTCGTGCCATCTGTGCTAGAAGCGGCTCAAGACCATCGAACTTTACCGTGCCGCGCAGAAAATGCACGAACGTGAGAGCGAGCTTCTGCTCGTAGAGATCCTCGTCGAAGCCATCGAGCAAGAACGCCTCCACTGTCAGCGGGCCGTTTTCCGTGACGGTCGGGTTGGTGCCGATAGAGATCGCGGCGCGCACCGCCCGCCCATCGGGGAGAGTCGCCACGCCCGCATAGACCCCAGGCGCGGGAACAAGAAGGCGCGTGTCGGGGGCGATGTTGGCCGTCGGGTAGCCGATAGTCCGACCGAGCTTCCGTCCGTGAACAACCTCACCGGAGAGTGTGTAGGGACGACCGAGCAAGCGTGCGGCTTCCGTGACTTGTCCACCGACGAGCATCTGCCGGATCACGGTCGAGCGCGCAGGCACGCCGTCCACAAAAACGCCCGGCAGGACAGTCACTTCCAAGCCCGCAGCACGCAGTGTTTCCACATCGCCGCGCCGCTCACAGCCGAAACGAAAGTCTTCACCGACAACGATGCAACCAGGACTCAGTGGCCTTAGCAGCTGCTCTATGAATGCATCGGGGGTGAGCGCGGCAAATGCGTGGTCAAAAGCAATCACTTGGACACTGTCTGCACCATGGCTCTTGAGTAGCTCCCGCCGCTCTGGCAGAGTCCCCAGCAGCTTCGGGGTTCGCCCGGGCGAGAGTAGTGCGGCCGGATGGGGATCAAAAGTCAGAGCCGTTGTTGGCAAGCCACTCGCCTTTGCCGCCGCAAGAAGCGCCTGGTGCCCACGGTGGACGCCATCGAAAACCCCAATGGTGAGTGCAGAGCTACCGCCCCGTCCCCGCCCACGGGTGGAAGTGGAAGTCGCCGGTGTCATGCGAATACCTTGAAGGGCTGCCAGTGCCCGTTTTCCCAACGAACCAGCGCCACTAAACCCTCTTGGTGGAGCGCTGCGCACTCGCCGCCACTTGTGAGGCCTTCAATCGTCCTGCCCTGTTTTAGCTCCGCGGCTTCATGAGCGCTCACACGGAGGGTCGGCCACCCAAGAGCTTCCTGCATGGGCAAGAGCCTCTCTTCTGTAATCTCATCGAGGCCAATTGCTTCGGCTAGCGCGTAGGGCCCGACCGCCTCGCGCACTAGTGTTGCCATGTGTGCCGGAAGTCCGAGTGCCTCGCCGATATCTTTGCAGAGCGTTCGGATATAGGTTCCCCCGCCACAGGTCACCCGAATAATCCCCCCTGCTCCCAATAATGGGGGGGCCACCAGCTCAAGCCCATGAATGGTAATAGTCCGGGCCTCGCGCTCTACCGTGATTCCCTGCCGCGCTAGATCATAGAGGCGCTGGCCGTTATGGTGCAGCGCCGAAACCATGGGGGGAACTTGCTGAATCTCGCCGACAAAGCGTGGCAGAGCGGCAACCAGCGCCTCTGGTGTCAGCCCCGATGCATCGGCCTGGGCGGTCACTTGCCCGCTGGCGTCCTCTGTGTCCGTGGCAGTGCCAAAGCCAATCGTCGCAAGATAGACTTTGGGCTCTAGCGGGACGTGGGGCAAGAGGCGTGTCGCCTGCCCGACAGCCACCACTAATACCCCGGTCGCATCGGGGTCTAGTGTCCCCGCGTGCCCCACGCGTTTGGTCTTTAAGCTCCGCCGAACCCGTGCCACCACATCGTGGCTCGTCATACCGGCAGGCTTGTGTATATTTAGAAATCCGTCCATAGCTCTCGTCGCACAAAATCCCCGACTAATTAACGTCTTAACGCCACTCCACTTGAAGCTGGATGCGGCCCACAGCGCGCCAGCTATCGAGCAGGTGCCATGCCTCCGCGGGGTCGGGGTCGGGGTAGGCTCCGAAGAAGCCCTGGCGAGCCAGCGAGGCGACGATACGCTCGGGCTCGCCGGTAAGGACATCGCCGCTAGGAGTAACCACTCGAATAATGCGGCGAGGCGGAAGCGGGCGGCTCTTAAGATCCGAGCGCTTCCCTCGACGTGGCGCGTGCCACAGTAGCAGTTCGACCAGCACGATGCCAATCAAGAGTACGGGAATCAACGCCACCAGAAAGATAGTCATCGCGCCTAACTAAAGCTCCTGCTGGCGCTTGGCCCACAGATCTCCAAGCCCTGCAAGCGGGGCCGTCACGGTGAGTGCTTCGAGTTCCTCCTCCGGCACAGAGATTCCATTGGAACAACCCTCGGCGCAGAGAGGCTGAAGAGGCGCAGCCAGGAGCAAGTTCTGTCGTAGCAGATCCCCTAAATTAAGAATCGTCCCCTCCACCACGGAAGCCTCCACATTTTCATCAACAACTTTGACCTCGCCCTGGGCATAGGCGGTGTTTGCGGCAATCAGATCGAAAGACTCTTCGAGGTCCGCTTCAACTGCGTACTGTGTGGGCTTCAGACAGCGGGTGCACTCCATCTGGAGAGTGGCCGAGGCGGTTCCATTCAGGAGCAGTGCTGCCCCCGTGTTGGTCAAGACGACCTTACCGATTATCGTGGAGAGAGCCCCAAGCTCCGCAATCGCTCCACTGGGTACAGCGATGTGGTGCTGGTAGCGCATTCCGGGCGTGCGTGCCAGCATCCCGACATCCAGCAGGAGCTCGTCGGGGCCTGGAGCACCACTGAGGGGGGCACTGACTCCGCGTTCTGCGGCCTTACTGCCAGGGGGGGCTACCGAGACGACCCCTCCCTCGCCGGGGTCATCGTCTGTGTTGTATGCAAATCTAGACATGTTAGTAATCTATCGCCCTGCTGCCTCTTGGTGCTAAATCAGCCTCTTGGTGCTAAATCAGCGCCGTGTCGCAGAAGCAAGCCGCTCATTCTCCTGTGCCGTTCGCTCCAGGAGCTGCCGCCCTCGCTGCACTTGCGCACGCAGGTTGACGATCTTCTGATCCACTCCCCCGAGTAGATTATCGAGCTGTTGCTCGACCGTGGCAAGCACCTCACGGGCGTAGTTATCGGCATCACGGCGCATGTCTTGCGAGTAGCGATCCACCTCGGTACGTGTCTCTCGCACGTAGCGATCCGTCTCGGTGCGACGTGCATCGGTATCGGCGCGTGCTTCGCGACGAACGACCTCAGCATCGGCCTCGCCCCCCGTGACAATCGAGCGTGCCTGTGCATTGGCCTGCTCCATGATTGCCGTATTCTGAATCGCCAGCTCAACCTTCCGCCGCGCCTCGTCCAGTATCTTAGAGGCTTCCTGGCGGGCTCGTTCAAGAGTCTGGTCTGCTTCGCGCCGCCCCGCTGCACGAGCCTGTTCGGACTGGGTTCGAGCCGTCTCCAGAAGCTGCTGGGCGGTCTTTTGCGCGTCCTCTAGCTCCTGTCCCGCAGCGGAGCGCGCCTGCTGCATTTGCTCATTTGCCTCAAACTCCGCCTTTTCGAGAAGGCGATCCGCATCCTCCGCAATCATCCCTGCCTTGCGGACATCCTCGGGTAGAGAAGCACGAATCTTCTGAACCAAGATATAGAACTCCTCGTGGTTAAACCGCGAAAAGCCCATTAAAACCGTTGAACTATCTACCAGAGCCTCAAGGCGCTCTAGGCACTTCAGTGTATCTATGGGGATGCTGCTCCTTCTCTACCAAATCGAGCATTCAGTGCACGCTGAACCGGCTCGGGAGCCAGCGCGGAGATGTCGCCACCAAGGCGAGCGATCTCTTTGACGATTGAGGAGGACAGGTAGAGAAACTCCCCGCTCGTCATTAAAAAAAAAGTCTCCACATCGGGAGCCATCTGTCGGTTTGCCAGTGCGATCTGAAACTCAAACTCGAAGTCGGAGACAGCGCGCAACCCGCGAACCACCACACGTATTCCTAACTCATGAACAAATTTCACCAACAGACCATCAAAGCTAGTGACGCTCACATTAGGCCAGACGGACACACACTCTCGGAGGATCTCCACACGCTCATCAGGAGTGAAGAGCGAACTCTTACCGGAATTCCGACCCACCGCAATCACAAGTTGGTCGAAAGTGCGGGCAGCACGCTCGATAATATCAAGGTGTCCGTTCGTCACGGGATCAAAAGACCCTGGATAGATTGCCGTGATAGGTTGGCTCACGATGGGTTATTCTACCGCAGTTTTTCGAATTTCAGTGGTGGGTGTGAACTCTTTTTAATAAATAGGGAACTAAAGTTGCATGGAACGAAACGACACCCCTCATCTGCGCTCCGTGCGCATCGCCGCCCCCTGCCACGAGAGCTGGAATGCCATGCCCGGCAGCGAGCGTGTCCGCTCTTGTGAGCGCTGTCAGCATAAGGTCTACAACCTCTCGGAGCTGACGACATCAGAGGCGGAGGCACTGATCCGCAGCGCCGAAGGCCGCCTCTGTGTGCGCTTTTACCGCCGCGCTGATGGGACGATTCTGACGAAAGATTGTACCGTCGGCGCTACAGCCCGCCGCAACAAACGGGTCGCGCAAGCCACTGCGGGAATTGCCGCCGCCGTGGGGAGCGCCGCCGCGCTCTTTCGTCCGCAGCCCACCCTAGGAACTCCCCTGCCGGTGATTCAGACTACCCCAGAGCCTATTTTCCACCCTGTGATGGGCGCCATTGCAGCGCCCACACCCGTGATGGGCAATGTGATGGGCAAAGTCGCACGGCCCGAGAGGGGAATGGGAGAAATGGCAAGTTCTAACCCGACGACACTCGACTCCAACCACTAGGGCGTAGGCGGTATCATAGGGGCATGAGTGTTCAGGAAACCGAAGCCCCTGCCCCCACTATCACGCAAGCGCCTCTCCGGACGCTGCCTAAAGTCGCGACAGCCAGCGCAACACTGCGCGATGTGTTTATTGTCACGTGGGCGGTGCCTATTGAGAAGCTTCAGGCGCTCGCCCCGGCGGGAGTGACTCTGGAGCGGCTTCCCAACAGCGACGGCCAGCTTGTGGGGTTTGTCCAGCTTGTTTTTGCACTCCGCGATGATGCCCGCTGGTCGCCGCTCCCTGCACTGATGGGCGATGACTTTCATGAGACCACGCTCCAGCTCCTGACGCGCACCGACGGCGAGCGGAGCGCCTTTGTGGTGGCGCATTTTGTGGGGAGCACGCAGGCCGCAGGAACTCTGACGGCATTTACCCGCGTGGTCGAAGAAACTCGCTTCCATGTCTATATCGCGGGCGATCCGGCGCGGCAGACCTTTGCTCGTCTGGGCATAAAGCTCACCACACACGCGGTGCAGGTGCATCTGCGTGCCGAGGCCTGCGAGACCCCCGAGCGTACTCTGATCGGCTCCTGGCATGAGTCCGTGGCGTTTTTGACACGCTTCAACCGCCAGTTGCACCCCGCCCGGCTCTCCAAAGAGGCCCTGAGTCTCTTTCGTACCGAGCATCCTCCCCTCACACCGTGTGCCGCAAGGCTCACTCACCAGGTAGTGCGCCCCTTCGACAATCTGGAACTTGGAGAGCCCGTGCTCGCACTCTATCAGGCGGAGCTACCCGTGACGAGCCTGCCCATCAAACGAAAGTGACACTCACTCCCTCCAGTGCCTGCTCCAGCCGTCGCCCCAGCTCCCGGGCACCAGGGTTCTCCGTGGCGTGGTGCCCGGCATCCACCAGAAGAAAGCCCTGCTCAGCGGCGGCGATAAACTCATGGTGGCGGATATCGCCCGTCACCAGCGTGTCGGCTCCCGCAGCAAGTGCATCGGCCATCAACTCCGCGCCCGCACCACCACAAATGGCAACACTCTGAACGGCGAGCGCACGGGTCGGGGTGAGGGTACGGGGTGCAATCCCCAAAACATTGCCCAGCTTGTTGAGAAAGTCCGTTGCTGTGAGCGGCTCGCGCAGGAGCCCCACACGCCCGATTCCATAAGGTTCACTGGTAATGCGCAGAACTTTCACATCGCTAAGCCCCAGTAAGCCCGCCAGCGTGTCGTTGACCCCGCCGGGCGCGACATCCCAGTTGGTGTGTGCACAGGCAACCGCAATTCCGTGACGCGCACAGGCCAGCACCACACTCCCCGGATGCGGCTCGTCGGCGCGGAGTGTCTTGGCGGGATGAAAAATCAGAGGATGGTGCGCCACAATCAGGCTCGCCCCCACTTTTCGCGCTGTCTCCACCGCCCGCTGCGTGACATCCAAGCACGCTACGATTCCCGTCAGCGGCGCTTTTAAATCACCGATGAGCAGGCCCGTGGGATCGCTGCCCAGAGCTAGATGCGTCGGTGCAATACTCTCCAGCGCCGCGATGGCATCACGAATCATGCGCATCTTAGTAGCTCAGCAGGGTGGTGATATCGCGGCCCACAAGCTTAGTGCGGCCTTTGAGAAACGAGAGCTCAATAAAGAAGGCGAAACCCACCACGGCGCCTCCCAGCTTCTCCGTGAGCTGCCCCGCCGCCACGGCAGTGCCGCCCGTCGCAAGGACATCATCCACGATCACCACACGCTGGCCAGGCTTGATCGCATCAATATGCGCCTCAACCGTTGCCGTGCCGTACTCCAGCGCGTACTCCTGCGAGATAATCTGGTACGGTAGCTTCCCCGCCTTTCGGTACGGCACAAACCCGACCCCAAGCTCGTGTGCCACGGGTGCACCAAAGAGAAATCCACGCGACTCAATCCCCACAATCACATCGGGCTGGAGGCGCTTGATATCTTCACTGAGCGCGGCAATCACTTCGGCAAAAGCCACGGGATCGGCCAGAACGGGCGTAATGTCTTTGAAGACAATTCCTGGCTGAGGAAAATCAGGAATGTCGCGAATCAGAGTTGCTGCTTTCATATCCCTATTGTAGCCTCCTCCCTCCTTTTAGACAAACGAGGAACCTTGTGCCATCGCTCGGCATAAAAACAAGCACGGCGTTATGGCTAGGGATGCAATGCTCCTGTTGCCAAACGCAAAATTTAAGGAGAAAACTCAACATGAACATTGGAAAATCAGTGCAGCTATTTACAGCATTTATTAGTAGCATCACTCTTGTCCAAATGACAGCCCATGCACAGGAGATTACCGTTCGTGTCAACGGCAATAATGTCCCGTTTGCCGATACGCACCCACAGAAAGTGGAGGGGCGTGTGCTTGTCCCTATCCGAGGCGTACTAGAAAATATCGGGGCGGATATCAACTGGAACGAGGCAACTCAAACAGTGAAAGCGAAAATGGGCGAACGCGATCTGGAGATCCGCCTGGGTAGCCGCACAGCACTGGTGAATGGACAGACGGTTTCTCTACGAGTGCCTGCCATGCGAATTGGTGGCAGCACAATGGTTCCCCTTCGATTTATCAGTGAGGCACTCGGAGCTAGTGTCGAGTGGAGTGAACCCCGTCAAATGGTCAGTATCACAACAAGATCCGCCCTCAGCACCGAACGCCCCGTGGCCCGCAACCGGGATCGTGTGCAAGATTTGGAACCCAATAAGGACACTTTCGTGCTACGTATCAATGGACGCGAAGAGGCTTTTGGTGCAGCACGTCCCTATCTACGCGGCGAAGATGTGATGGTTCCCCTGGAACAGTTCTCGCGTGCTGCTAAGTTCAACTACCGCTTCGACTCCGCCCAGAATACTGTCACCGTGCCGGACAAGCAGCTCAAAAATGCGGTGGGCAGCCGCTGGGTGGATAAGAATGGGCAGCGTATTCGCATGGAATCTCCCACCGAGATCAGGCGAAGCACACTCTATGTGCCGCTAGAGTTTATCGAGCTGGCCTCAGATCAGACCACGACTTGGAATGCGGAGACCCACACCATCACAATCGTCAACGCGCGTCCCTAAACACGAAAATAGCGATGCTCTAGGTATCCTAGCCCCATGACAACAGACTGGGAAGCTCTCTATCAAAGTGGTGAGGCGGGCTGGGACAAAGGCACTGCCGCCCCAGCTCTGCTCGCCTTTCTCGCGGAATCGCCGCTCAAAGGCCATGTGCTCGTGCCTGGCTGTGGGCGCGGCCACGATGTACGGGCGATTGCAGCGGCGGGCGCAGATGAGGTGATCGGGCTGGACCTCGCCCCCAGCGCCTTTGCGGGAGCAGAGACGCTCGCCAACACACACTTTATTCTCGGGGATCTCTTCGCGCTTCCTGCCGAGTTTGCGTCTGCCTTCGATGCCGTCTTTGAACACACGTGCTTCTGTGCGATTCCCCGGGAACGTCGCGACGACTATGTGCAGGCAGTGGCGAAAGCGCTCAAGCCCGGCGGATTGCTCTTGGCCCTCTTCTACCTCACCCCGCGCGACAATCCCGATCTGACCCTTGGGCCGCCGTTTAACGCCAGCGTAGAGGAGCTCGACGCGCGTTTCGCCGAGCACTTCACCCTCCTGCGCTCCGAAACCCCAACCGTGGCGTTTCCCGGCAGAGAGAATCGGGAGGTGCTACGGCTCTACCAGCGCCGAGGGGACTAAGACAACAGTGGAGAACCCGTTTTCACTGAGTGTCTGGGAACCTGCAGCGAGGCCTTCCAATGTCACACCGCCTGCTTCATCAGTCCACCAGTACTCAGGAAGAGTATCCCCAAGCCTCAAGGTATCTGGGTGCTGCTCCCAGCGCAGGCGGGTGTTAGGCGGCAACCCTTCCCGTTCAACGGGCGCACCCGGTGTTGGAATCTCCAACAAGATCTCCTCCGACTTCCCCTCCCAGACCAGCTCCTGAATGGGTGAAACCCAGAGGTTTTCCAGTGCGGCTTGTATCTTATAGGTCCCCGGAAAGAGCATGGCGCACCAGAAGCTCCCGTCGCTCTGAGGCGTGACGAGAAGCGGCTGATCCCCAAAACCTTGTTGCTGGAGCACGACCTGAATCAGCAAGGGGGGGTAGTTCTCAGGCGAGCGCCCCCCGATGGTCACCCGGCCTCGGAGCGGTGCCCAGGTCTCCAGCACCAGAGTGGCCTCCTGTACTCCAGGGGCGAGCGTGAGCCTTCCTACCAGTCCAGGAGCAACAAAGACACACTCCGTCGGCTCATCATCGGGAAGCGAGCGCAGAAGATAGCGTCCGTCTGCCCCAACACACTCCCCAGAGAAGGGATACCGTCGGGCTCCCTCGGCAGGGAATCCCGACGGGTCGGTGACCTTAATCAGAACATCGCGCTTAGGTCGCCCCGCCCCAGCTTTCCACGCACCTCCACCCCACTCGCAGGCCGCCCTTCAGCACTCAGAACCTGCCCCCGCAGGGTGACCTGACGCCGCGGAAGGCGCTCCTCTGTCCAGAAACCAGGGTCTCCTGGGTTGGCGTAGCGCTGAAAGGTCAGTGTTGCCGTCTGACCGGGAAGCACCTCGGCGCTCCCTCCCCACCAGCCGGTTGCGGGCTCGTAGTACCAGGCCATCCAGACACCCGGAAGACGCTCGCGCGTAAAATTGCCTGCCTCATCTGTCACGATCCTCTGCTCCCCGAAGTGCTGTGCGCTGAGCTTGAGACTCGTGTTGGGCAGTGCCTTGCCCATGAGCATTCCGAAGGGCTCCAGAGGGGCTAGGGGGTGGACGGGCCCTCGATCCGGCTCCACCACAACCGGGCCGGGCCAGACGGCACCGTGCCCTGACACCTTGATCAGCGGCGCATGGCCCCCTACCCGTAGTGGGTACTCGATCCAGCCAGCGGCATCAGTCTTCCCCAAGAGGCGCACCGCCCGAAAGGTAATCGCCACTGCGGTCTCTGGCAGTGGCTGCCCTTTAGTATCGTTGACCTGCTGGCGCACCCAGCCTACTTCCGAGGCAAAGCGCCTGGCAGACTCATGGACGAGTGCCGAGTCGCCCTCCAACAAAAACGCCACGGCTCCCGCAAAGTGCCAGAGCGCCTCAGGATTCGGCTCCACGCTCCAGCCCTCAGGGGGGAGTGGAAGCCCCCAGCACTGCCCTTGGTGGCGAAGAATCTCCCAGTGTAGCGGCTTCATACGGTAAAATCAGTCATGAAAAACACTGTCACCTCTCCTCGGCAGCCGAATCGTCCCAATATTATTGTTATCTACACCGACGACCAGCGCTGGGATGCGCTCGGCGTGGTGCAGAAAGAGCACGGAAGCAAAGGCCGCTTTCCCTGGATCAAGACACCGAACTTAGATAAGCTCGCCGCAGAGAGCACACGCTTTCGCAATGCCTTTGTGGTCAACTCACTCTGCGCGCCCAGCCGCGCGACACTACTTACAGGGCAGTACGGGCATACCAATGGCATTGTAAATAATCATACGCCGTTTTCCGAGAAAAATGTGACAGTCGCCACGCTGCTCACGTCGGCAGGCTACCGAACGGGCTATGTGGGCAAGTGGCACATGGGCAGTCAGCGCGAGCGCCCCGGCTTTGACTTTGCCGCGAGTTTTATCGGGCAGGGCAAGTACGATGACTGCCCGTTTGTCGTCAATGGTAAGGACACCCCCACCAAGGGCTGGATAGACGATGTCTCGACCGACTACGCCTTGCAGTTTATAAAAGAGAGCGTGGGCAAGCCGTTTTTCCTGGTTCTGGGCTTCAAAACAGCGCACGGGCCGTTCTCCCCGCCTCCGAGCCACGCCAACGACTACGCCAACGACACCGCGCGGCCCGTCCCCAATCTAGGACTGGCTCCCGTCTACGCATCTGAACGGAAGGGCAATCCCGATCCCAATGCTCTGAACCGGGGCTACTTTCGGTGCTTGAGCGCGATGGACGACTGCGTGGGCAAGCTTCTGGCCGCCATAGACGACAACACGGTAGTGATCTTCGCCTCAGACAATGGGTTTTATCTGGGTGAGCATAGCCTAGGCGACAAGCGCACCGCCTACGACGAGAGCCTGCGGATTCCGCTGATTGTCCGCCTTCCCAGAGCGCAACGCAGTCCACAAAAAGTGGACGCAATAGCACTCAACGTGGACATTGCGCCGACGGTTCTGGAGTTTGCGGGCGTGGCTGTTCCTAAGGCCATGCATGGCCACAGCCTCGTCCCCCTGCTGGCGGGCAAGAAACCTGCCGACTGGCGCAAGGCATTTTTCTACACCTACTTCTTCGAGAAAGGCTTCGCGGCTCCCACCACGCAGGCCGTCCGCACCGATGCAGCCAAGCTGGTCCAGTACCCCGGCCACCCGGAGTGGACAGAAGTCTTCGATCTCAAGGCCGACCCCTACGAGACGAAAAACCTCGCTCGTGATCCCAGCGCTGCGGGGCTACGAATGGCCCTAGAGCAAGAGTTCGAGCGCCAGCGCAAGGCCATCAATTTTGAGATCCCCGCCTTCGCCGATAAACCCGGAGCTGCCGATCCTGCTCCCAGTGGCTTGACGGCTCCACGCAATGCCTGGGTGCTGGACTGGAAAGAGGCACGCAAGTTCGATGGCACGAAGCTCGTGACGATCCCCAGCACCCCTGCGCTGCGCCCCAATGTGGGCGCGTGGACAGTTGAGGTGACACTCACTGCCGAAAAGCCGGAGGGAGTAATCCTTGCCCGGGGCGGCGAGCGCTTTGGCTACAGCCTGCATCTGGAAGGCGGCAAGCCCGTCTTCACGGTCAGCTCGGCGAGTAAGCGCTCACAAATTACGGCCCCGGAGAGTATTGTGGGACGCTCGGTGGTACTGACGGCAGCCATCACGCCCGATAAGCGCCTGACACTGGCCGTAGACGGTAAGCAAGTGGCCGCCGGGCCGCTCCACGATTTCATCACCAGCGATCCGGCAAATCCGATGGAGCTAGGGGGCGATGTGGGCTCCAAAGTGAGCGGCAAAGACCTCCCAAACTTCGCCGGCACCCTCACCCGTGTCCGACTCTACTCTGGACGCTTCAGGTAGGTATTGATACCGGGAACAGCCATGCCCCGTAGGAGAAATGGCGCTCCGATGGGTTTGGTGATGCGCGTGCTGGTCGGGATGTAGCGAATGGTGAGGCCGCAGCGGCGCTGGTCGCTCGTGTTGGCCTCACTGCCATGAATCAGATTCGGGTGGTGCACCGAGACATCCCCCGCCTTCAGCACGACATCCACAGCGCTGCTTTCGTCCACACCCGCAATCCCCGACGAGAGCACATTCTCGACGCTTGTGTCTTTTGCGTGCTGCTGAAACTCCAGCTGGTGCGACCCTGGAATCACGCGTAAGCAGCCGTTTTCGGGGGTTGAGTCGTCCACGGCGAGCCAGAGTGTCACGACCTCACACGGGTCAAGCGGCCAGTAGCTGCCGTCTTGGTGCCACAGAACCGGCAGACCATCGTGGGGCGGCTTGGCGAAGTAGTGGCTGGCAAAAAGCGCGATGTTTGGCCCGATAAACTTCTCCGCGATATCCAGCAACCGATCATCCGCTACCAGCCGCACCCAGAACGGGTCATTGAGCACCAGAAACCAGTCCAGCTTCTCCGGGCGAATCTCCGGATTCTGCCGCTGCAGCCACTCCACGTGCGCACTCGCCTCCGCAATCAGCGTCGCATCTAAAACACTCCGAAAAATCGCGTAGCCGTCACGCTCATAGCTCTCCATTGGGTTCATGGAAACATTCTAACAGAAAAAACCCGCACCAAGCTCCCCGTTTCTTCGGGAGCCCGGCACGGGCTTTGCGGCGGAACGCCACTGCAGACGCCTCGTTTACGGGGCGGCAACACGGCGGCGGCGCACGAAGACCAGCGTCCCCCCAAGCGTGAGGAAGGCGAGGGTTCCCGGCTCTGGAGCCGTATTGGCAACAGGCTCGCTGTAGATAAAGTCATCAGCAACAACCACATCGTTGCCACCACCATCATTGATTCCCGCTCCCAGAGCGACATTTCCCTGGGTCACACGGACACGAGAAACCTGCGCAGAAGGAAAGAAAACCCCCAAGAATGAGAGGCCAAGATCCGCCACGGGAACATTGAATGTACCGAGAGAGGCATTGCCAGCATCAAAGTACTGGATCGTCGTTGCGCCAAGAATGTCCACATCGGTAAAGACGGAGCCAAAGCCCGTCACCAGTGCAGGGGTTGCGGTTCCGGGAACAAAGAAGCTCACGTCGTAGACATTGCTACCAATGGCTGTAAAGAGCCGCTGGGGACTGAAGGTCTGAAAGTTCGCGGTGTAGGTCGCGTTGATATTGCCAAAGTTCGCGGCGGCAGGCTGCCCTGCGCCGGCATCGGCGGTGTTCCCACTAACCATGAAACCTGTGCCCGCCGTGGAGAAAACGGCACCACGGGGTGAGTTCACATTGAAGAAGTTAGCGGCCAAGGGGTTGGGAGCGGATTGAGCCGCGGGAACCCCGTCCCAGTTGATCTCACGGCGTACACCGCCAAACGAGCCATTGGCTCCCGCGGCCGCACCGCCGCCAAGATCGACACGAAACGTATCGCGTACTCCCGTAATTGCCGCTGCGTTTGCGCCGCTGCCGCTACGGACAGTCTGAGCAAGAGCTATAGTAGGAAGAGCCAAAAGACCGATTGTCAGGGTTAAAGAGAGCTGTGGATTTTTCATGCCTGGATTATAAACGATTTACCTAAATTTGACTACTATCTAAAGTAAGCCGACAGCACTAACTTTAGTTAGGGGTGACCAGGCCATGGCGAATCGCGAGCAGCGTGGCTTCCGTCCGGCTGACAACATTGAGCTTGCCAAAAATAGTATTGAGGTAGCCCTTCACCGTTCCCAGAGTCAGTCCTAAGCTCAGCGCAATCTCTTTGTTGCTAAGCCCCTCAGCAACGGCTTTTAGCACATCATGCTCGCGTTCCGTGAGCACATCGAGCGGTGAGGCTTGTTTGTGCTGGCTGAGCTGCTGCAGGAGATGTGCCTGAATCACTGGATGTAGCGTAGATCTTCCCTCGGCAGCAGCACGGATCGCAGCGAGCAAGTCGTGGCGCAGGACATCTTTAAGTAGATAGCCCGTGGCCCCGGCTTGCAGTGCGCCACGAATCTTCTCATCCTCGGCAAAACTGGTGAGCACCACAATGCGCGCCGGGTTGTCTTTCGTCTTGAGCTGCTGGATCACCGAGACACCATCGCCGTCGGGGAGCATCATGTCCAGCAAGACCACATCGGGCTGGAGCGCTTGTGCTTGTGCGACGGCCTGCGCCACAGAGCCCGCCTGCCCCGCAATGACAATTCCTTCGGCTTCCTCTAAAAGTAGAGTCAGTCCCTCCCGAACCAGCTCGTGATCGTCCACAATCAGCACACGAATCTCAGGCAGCATACGAATGTTACTCATCTTAGGGAATCCTTACCTCAACCAAAGTGCCACTTCCCGGCTGGGTAGTCAGTTTCAGTGTTCCACCGAGCTTGGTGGCGCGCTCGCGCATAGTCGAGAGGCCCATGCCGCTGCCATCGGTACGCGGCACAAGGGGAAGGGTGGTATCGAAGCCCTTGCCCTTATCGCGAATTGAGAGCTTTGTGCCCTGGCCCCGCGGCGTGGCAAGCGTAACGATGATCTGCTGCACCTGAGCGTGCTTACGGGCATTGGCGACGGCTTCCTGGGCAATGCGGTAGAGCGCGTGTTCGACGGCAAAGAGCGCGGGACGGTAGCGCTGCGCTTCTAAAATCACTTGCGTGTTCTCATCGGCGGTGGCGTGGAAGTGGGCGGTCAGAGCAACGATCAGCCCCTGTGTTTCCAGCAGCTCTCGCCCCGTGGGCTGGGGTGCGGGGGGGCGCAGCTCGGCCAGTAGAGTACGCATCTCAGCGAGCGCGGCCTGACTGAGCTCAACCAGCCGTCCAACGCGGCGCTCGCCCTCTTCGGGATCGCGCTTCCAGGCCGCGGTTGCCGTCTGCGCGATGAGGGTCATCGTGAACAGAAGCTGAGTGACCGAGTCGTGAAGATCACGGGCAATGCGCTGTCTCTCCTCAAAGATCGCCACTTTCTGGCTCTGCGATGCCAAACGCTCTTGCTGGAGGCGGCTGTCTAGGGCGCTGGCAAGCTGCTGTGCCGTAATCTCAAAGGGATGCAGCTCTGCTGGATCCCACGGGTGCACCTGCGAGTGGCTGAGAATCACATGTCCCAGTCTCTCCGCCCCCGCAATGCGTAGGGGAATTAGAGCCAGTGCGGGTCGTCCCGACTCAGCCTGAATCTGTCGCAAACTCTCAGGAACGCGTGGATCGGTATGGACATCGGGAATGGCGATCGTCTCCCCCCGATCCAGCGCCTCTTCCATTACGTCCCGCTGGTAGGGATAGTGGTGCGTTGTTAGATCCAATCCACCTGCCGGGGTCCAGCGCCCCAGAATCTCAACCTGGCGAGTCTCCCCCTCGTCCCGCTGGTAGCGTGTCACGGTGCAGGCAAAGCGCCCGCCCGTCGTGACTAGGTTAAGATACGCCGCCACCAGCTCACGGGTCGTAAGTGCCGTCCCAATTCGCGTGCTGGTGGCATAGAGCAGCTCCATCTCCTCCAGCGCCGTCTCCGCAGTGGCATAGAGGCGGGCGTTCTCAATCGCAATGGCAGCGTGGCGTGCAAAAAGTGTTAGGGTCTCCACATCGTGCTGATTAAACTGGCGGCTCTGGCGCGTGGCATCCGTTCCAATCCCAAAGAAACCGATAAGCTTCTCTCGCCACCAGATCGGGATGCCAATCACCGCGTTGGCCGCAAGCGCGGGCTGTGTCAGACTGCCAATCTCTCCATAGTGCGCCAAGACCAGCGGCTCCCCACACTCCAGCACACGCCCTGCCAGCCCAACACCGCGCGGCATCTCGGCCCCCAGCTCGCTCCCGGGCATGCACCAGATTGCCTCGGTGCGCACAAGATCCCGGCGCTCGTCCACCAGCCCAATGGTTCCGTTATCCGCCCCGATCAGCTCGCAGGCATGGCGCACGATCCGAGTCAGCAGCGGGCGCAGGTGCAGCTCGCTGCTAATAGACTCGATCACGGCACGCAGAACTTCTTGCTGCCGCAGGAGCGCCTCAACGGTTTCCATGGTGTGTCATTTCCGAGGGATGGACATCCTCTCGCTAAGGGCTTCGCCGGTGACCCTCCGGGTCAGGAAACCAAGCCTACTACGCACTCGGAGAGTGCCCGGCGAAGCCCTTAGCGAGAGCAACTTGTTGCCTCGTCTTCGTTCCCTTCGTTAGTGCCCCCCGCTGTGCTCCTCTATGTAATCTCGGCTGTGCCCTAGCTCCTCGGGTGCGTGCAGGCGCAGCATCTTTGCGTCGGCATCCTCCGGGATTTGACTTGCGGTCAGCTTGGAGACAACAAACATAATAAGAAGCGCCAGCGGGACTCCCCAGATTGCAGGCTGCTCACAGAGGCTCTTGGTCAAGGGATCGTCAATGGTGATGATCTTCTTATCCGAGAGCATGAAGGCAATAATGGCAAAGAGCGAGAGCAGGCCGCCCCCGAGCATCCCCGCCGCCGCGCCGGGCATCGTCAGCCCGCGCCACCACGCCCCGAGCAAGAGAAGCGGGAAGTAGCTCGCCGCCGCAATGGCAAAGGCCCAGCCCACCAGCATCGCGATATCGAAGCTCTCCACTAATAAGCCCAGTGCCATCGCAACCGCCCCAAAGATCACTGCGGCGATCTTAAACATCCGAATGCGCTCCTGAGGTGTCGCTTTGGGTTTCAGGATCTTGCCGTAGATATCATGGGCCAGTGCGCCACTCATCGAGACAAGCAGGCCACTAAAGGTCGACATGAACGCCGCAAACGCCCCCGCGCTCGTAATGCCCGAGAGTACATCGCCCCAGATGCCACCAATCGCCCGGGGAAGCGCGATCACCACCGAGTCAGTTTTATTGTTTGCGTAGAGCGAGGGCAGATCCGCACGCCCCAGTGCGCCCCAGATCGGAGTGAAGGCGTAGAAGGCACCGATCAGTACCATCACCCAGAAGGTCGTGGCCTTGGCACTGCGGCCATCCGGGTTGGTGTAGAAACGCACGAGAATATGGGGCAGCCCCGCCGTCCCACAGATCAGCGCAATGATCAGTGAGTAGGTATAGAGTACGGGGAAGCCGTGCTTGCTGGTGAGTGTCCCGTAGGGCAAGCCCCACTTCGCATTGTTCTGCGCATTGGGCACAAAGCTCCCCGAGGAAATAATCGCCTCCGTCGGCTTAGCAAACTCCAGCTTCGGCGCAGTTCGCACCGCCTTGCCGTCTTTGAGAACCGGCTGACCGTCTTTGGTAACCAGCATCGGGAGGATCGTGAGCGTCGTGCCTGCCGCGATCACGCCCGCAGGCTTAGGCGAAATGGCGCGGCTCGCATCGAGCTTGTCCTCACCCGGCTCCGCTTTTCGTACCGTGCTGATCTTATCAATCTCGGTGTCTTTGGTAAACGTGATGACGGTCTCAGAGGCGGCGGAGAAGCTTACGGCGTTGGTGGGGGCTTTGTCTTTACCGGCGAACTTCAGAGTTGTGTCTTTGAAGAGCTTCGGAATGCCTTTTGGCTCGCTAGTAAACGTCCCGAGCTTCTGGCTATAGCCACCGTAGACCGTCATGAGCACGAAGACGGGCACGGAGATGGCGAAGAGCTTGACCCAGTACTGGAACGCCTGAACAAACGTAATGCCCTTCATTCCTCCCAGCGCAACATTGAACGTAATCACGGAGCCGACCACCACAATCCCGACCCAGTACGGCCAGTTCATGATCGTCCCCATGGTAACACCCGCCCCCTTCATCTGGGGCATGGTGTAGAAGAAGCCAATAAAGAGCACAAAGCTCACCGCGATCTTACGAAAGAGCGGCGAGTCGAAGCGGCCCTCGGCAAAGTCTGGGATCGTGTAGGCCCCAAAACGCCGTAGCGGCCCCGCAATAAAGAGCAGGAGGAGTAAGTACCCCGCCGCGTAGCCCACCGGGTACCAGAGGGCATCGTAGCCGTTCTTAAGCACTAGGCCCGCGACCCCCATAAAGCTCGCTGCGCTCAGATACTCGCCGGAGATCGCCGATGCGTTCATCCCGACCGATACTTTTCGCCCCGCCACGAAAAAGTCCGATGCGGACTGCGAGCGCTTCGTGGCGATGATGCCCAGGATGACCGTGGCGACTGTCACCAGGATCACAAAGAGTAAAGGGATCATTGGCTCACTCCCGTATGCTCTCGAATGATTGTCTCCTCAAGCGCGTTGGAGCGCTTGATAAAATACGCCGAGAGCCCCCAGGTAATCGGGTAAAAGAGGACACCGAGAATGAGCCACGTCAGCGAGAAGCCCCCCACGTTGGTCGCCGCCAGCGCGGGCGCGTAGAGATTAACCAGCGGCAGAACAAAGATAATCCCCAGAAAGACCGCCGCCACCCGCAGGCTCAGCCCTGCCTGGCGGCGCATCACCGAGCGCAACAATTCCTTGTCGTTCATGCCAGGCAGGTTCACCGGGCAGGGGTGGGATTCCTGCGTGGGTTGCTCTGCGAGGGATTGAAATCCCTCGCTACCAACGCCTTCGGCGCGTCCTTCGGACGAAGAGAGAGGCTTTAGATTTTCCTTGTCCGAAGGACATCGGCCACGGCCATTCAGTTTTCCTGATCCGGGGTAAAATTGCCTATGAACACTTTGTCACCACCCGAGACTCCGCTTCAGGAACCTCTTCCTTCGTTATGGAATTACTTACTACAAGTCGCCGATTTTAGAAAAAACCAAGGCA
>JANNDD010000460.1:0-6564 GCA_031387365.1 Armatimonas sp.
GCATGGGGTGGATTTTCCATAGGCTTTTCGTACAGCTCGCCTTCAAGTAGCTCTAGGCGTACGTCCTCAGGAAAGAGCCCCAGCGCCATAGCACGCTCAAACTGAGCAACACTCCAGCGCCAGGGGCCTTTAGATTCAGGGGTTAAATCAATGGGTTGCATCGAGGTTTCCTGAAACGATTGTATCGCCTAGCGAATCACTTTCCCCTTGACATCCATGAACCAGGACGCGCACAGGTCGTTGCCGAAGGTTTTTTGGTCGTCGAGCATCCAGACGACTTTTTTATCCCGGGTGACTTCGATTATCTGCGGGTTCTCCGGGCCGGAGTGGGTGTTGCCAAAGGCAACATTCCCATTGGGGAGCACCTGCACCGTCGTGACCCAGCAGAGACGAATCGGGCGGCCATCAGGGCGCTTGAGCTCGTCGCGCTCAATGCTCCAGACCACTTTGCCCTCTTTGGTAACTTCAAAGACTCGGTTGTTGTTGCCACCGCCGATCATGGTATTGCCGTTCTTGAGGCGCAAGGCATTAAAAACACTGGTTCCATGACCATCGTGGCCGCCGGTTGCGGGCTGGTTGTTAAGATCAATCTTGTACTCCCAGACGATCTTGCCCTTGTCATCGTACTCACGGACGCAGCCCATGCCCTCATGTGCGACGAGGTAGTTGCCATTGTCCAGCTTCCGGACGCGGCGGGTATCACGGTGCGAGTCCGGGGCTTCGACAGTCAGGGGGACTTCCTTGACAATCTTGCCCTCTTTGTCTACCTCGATAATGCGCTTGTTTCCCGTCTCGGCGATCATGGTCAGGCCATTTTTGAGGCGCTGGTAGCCATGGATCTCGATGCGGCCCGTGTAGGGAGCGACGGGCTTGCTCTGCCACTCCCAGACCACTTGCTTGTCCTTGGTCATCTCCACAATCTTGGCTGGGCCTAGGTGAATCAGAAAATTGCCATTCGGTAGCACCGAGAGATCGTGCGAGTTGAAGCCGCAGGCAACTTCCCACTCGACCTCGCCTTTTTCATTGAGAATAACGACGCGGCCTTTGTCTTGTGCGATCAGCCTGTGGGTGACAGGTTTCTGTGCGTACACAGGAGCCACTGCGGCGGCGAGCACTGCCGCGAATAAATACCGTCGGGTTATGTTTTGCATGGGGGATTATTCGTTGCCGGGGGGGAAGAATCCTTGTTGGCCTCGGATTTATCCGAGGCAATGGTTTGCGTCCGAGGCAACGGTTTGCGTCCGAGGCAACAAGTTGCTCTCGCTTAGGGCTTCGTTCGTCCCTCACTGCGCCGGGCACCCTCCGGGTGCGGTTAGCCAGGGATTTCTTCGTCGGTGGTTTCGAGAGTTGGCCTGAGGGTGTTTTGTGCATGGCGTTCCTTTTGGTTCTGGATATAGGTGATAACACGATGACGGGCATTGATCTGGAAAGCAAAAGCCCCGTAGCCTTCTTGCCAGAAGACAGTTCTACGCAGAAGAGCTTCCGATGCTAAATTTTGTGAAGCACCTTTGAGTTGCTTGACCAGAGCCGCTACTGTATCAGGCATCCCGCCAATTGCCAGAACTTTTGCTTTTAGCGCTCCCGCCTTGGCGAATAATGCTCGATGAATCTGTTCCTCAATCTCTGGTGTAATCCATCCCTCCCGGTTTTTGGTTGTCCACACCAAGTGGAGGGGAATGACAATCTTGCTACGTTTCACACCCATAAAACGGTCGTCAACCCCTAAATCTAACAAAAAACGAAAACTTAATTTTTCGGCACCCGGAGGGTGCCCGGCGCAGTGAGGGACGAACGAAGCCCTAAGCGAGAGGATATTTATCCCTCGATACCGAACCAACCCCCATGTCCGACCGATGTATTCGCCGTGTGCGTGCGACGCCCGTTGTGGTGCCCGCCAAGCCTGATAGCCTCAACTCCTCCGGAATCGCCGATGAGGACGCGGGTTTTCTCCAGAAATTTAAGCTGGGGGGCTACTGGTCCGATTTTGTGCACATGCCCAAGTGGATTATCGAACTCGAAACGGGCGAGGGCGCGATTGGTATTGGGGAGAGCTACCGAACCGTGAGCGAGGCTGAGCTGGAGCCCACTCTCTCGGTGCTTCTGGGAGCCGATCCGCTGGCGCTGAACTGGCGGGCTCTGCCGATAGAAAATAGGCGGCTCTATGATGCGTATGAGTCGGCGGTACTAGACTTGGCGGGGAAATCTCTGGGTGTGCCGGTTTATCAGCTACTCGGAGGGAAGGTGCGCGACTCCATTGAGTGCCTCGGCTGGACGGCACGGCGCACGCCTGCCGATGCGGCGCGTAAGGCTCATGAGGCCATGGAGCAGGGGCACCGCGTCTTCAAGTTCAAGATCGCGGAGAGCGACTCACCCCGGGAGTGGTGCGCGGCAATAAAAGAGCGCTGCGGCGAGGGCATGAAAGTCTTGCTCGATCCCAACCAGCGCTGGGGGACTGTCAATAACACGCTGGAGCTGATGCGTGGCGTGGATCTCTCGGTGATGTATGGTCTTGAGGACCCGATTGAGCGGCAGGACTACGCGGGCTTCCAGACACTAAAGGCGGAGCTAGGAATCCCTATTTTTATTCATATCTCGCTGCCGTATCTGCACCAAGGGCAACGCGTGGAAGATATTCTCCCCGCGATTCGCACCAACTGCGCCGACGGCTACAACTTCAACGGCTCGATGTTCGCCTTTGTCGAGCTGTGTAAAGTGGCGCAGTGGGAAGGTAAGCCCGTCTGGCACGGCT
Organism: Armatimonas sp.; assembly: GCA_031387365.1. Lineage (GTDB taxonomy): Bacteria > Armatimonadota > Armatimonadia > Armatimonadales > Armatimonadaceae > Armatimonas. The sequence continues at coordinate 2,750 of JANNDD010000460.1, forward strand.
CCGAGGTGGATCTAGGAATTCTGGAGACGAGCTACCTGCACGCCTGCGCCGCCGCGGAGTCCTGCACGATCCCATCTGATATTTTTGGAGAACGCGTGCGCGAGGATGACTTAGTGCTCGGCGGGGTGACGATAAAGAACGGGCATGCGGCTGTTCCAGAGACGCCCGGCCTCGGGATTGAGCTGGATCGCACGGCGCTGGAGCGCTACCGAGTGGGAGAGACAGTGACACGGACACTGACAGGGAGCTAGTAGCCCTTCCAGCTTCCGCCACCACCGCCGACCATGACACGCACCTCGAAGCTGTGTTTCCACCAGCCGGTGCGCAGATCCTCGGCGTTGGGGCCGGGGGCATTCGACGAGAGATAGACGGCACTGCGGTACTCGCCGCCCGCTAGGCGTGCTGCAGAGACCACGAAGCCGATCTTGATGGAGGCCCCTGGCGGCAGAACGAGGGGGAGGTTGGTCGGACGTACATTGAGCCAGGCGTGCTGAGTGGCGACCATACGGATAAGCAGAGTCGCATCGCCGTCGTTCTTAGCCTCAATGGCGAGCAGGCCACCACCGCCCTGCGGCACCAGGGGGCGATCGGGCTGGCTACAGACCAGCTTGGCGACGCCTTTTGTGGGGACGGGGGTATTTTGCTCCGTGAGAGCGGGGGCGATGCTTGTGGGAAGGTTCCCGAAGAGCGGGGGAGGAACCCCAGGCTGCCCGGGGGTCTGGGACGAGACCGTGGCGACTGCGGTGGAAGTGGGGCGTGGTAGGGGAGCCGTGGCGAGCTTCTCCAGGCTGGCCAAGACCTCGCGGAGGCTCCCAAGAGTCTCACAGCGCAACGTCAATCCCTCCACGCGGCTGCGCACGGTGGGGGTGGCGAAGGGGCCTGTGGTGGGCAGAAGAGCGGCGATGAGCTTCGCCATTGCCTGGATATCGTTCTCCACAGTCAGGGAACCATTGTAGAGTGCTCTGTGATGCGATGCTGCGGGGTCGGTAGCCCCAAAATCCGTGAGCATCACAGCCCCATCATCGGCGACGAGAATATTCTCATAGGAGAGCCCACCGTGGGGAAGCTGGCGACCGTGGGCGTACTCAAGTGCTTCTAAAACGGGTAGGAGGAACTTACGGAGTGTCTCGGTGTCCGGGCGCCCTCCCTGGGCCGATAGCCGCTGCCGGAGGTTCTTCCCGCGTGCCACATCGCGCACCACGTAGAGCTGGTTCTCATCCAGTAGCCAGCGACGTGTACGGGCAATGGCGGGATGGTCCAGGGTGAGTGCCTCCGTCAGGCGGGAGCGATTGGCGCTGGTGGGAAGGCGCTTGAGCAAGACAGGGCGCTGCATCACGGGGTCGCGTGCAAGCCAGACCGTGCCACCCGGGGTGGGGCTGTCCACGGTACTGGGACTCTCGAACATACTCAGGATTGTGCTCTGGGCCATGATAAAACTTAAAACTTTAGAGATCTATTATACGGCTAGCTGAGGGCCAGACTGTAGAGAACACCGTTGGTGGAGGTGAGAAATAATGCACCATCAGCCAGTGCGGGTGCGGTGATAATCTGGGAGCTGATTGTCCCAGTCTCATACAGACGCTCCATGGTGCGGCCTGGTGCGGCGCCGTAGATATCCCCGTCCGTGACCCCAAATAGGAGTGAGCCCGCAATCACCACGGGGGAGGAGCGCACGGGGCGGCGGGTGGGATAGCGACGGACAGCCCGTCCCAGGGCGGCACTGACTAGGTGCACTCCATCCTCGCCCGGCAGATAGAGCAAGCTGCCATCGCAGGCGGGCGTCCCCGAGAGCGCCACGCTCGTGACTTCTACCTGCCAGAGCTCCTTGCCTGTCTGAATCTCGTGCGCGAAAACCTTTCCCGTGTCGGTGGCGGAGTAGACACGACCATCGTAGGCGATCGGGGATGCCTGAAACTTGCCCAGCCCATTGGAGCGCCAGAGGAGCTTGCCAGTGGTGAGCTCGATACAGCTGAGTACTCCACTGTCGTCGTGAACCAGCACCTTTCCGTCAAAGAAAGCTGGGGCAGTCATGACGGGGCCTTCCAGCGGCGTCATGCAGATTCCATCTCCCAGCTCCACGCCCACCTGCGCCAGTGCGCCTCCCTCCGGTGTGACCAGAGGAACCAGGAGCGGTGAGCCGGGTGTCGAGGGAACGGGAGCGCCGTAGACCTTCCCCGCCAGTGTCCGTTCCCAGAGGCGGGTGCCACGAAGCGCATCGGCGCAGACCAGCAGGCCCTCGACCGTGGCGGCGTAGAGCTTCCCTTCATTGAGGGTGACCCCGCCGCGCTCGGGATAGACCGGGTCGGCGAGAGGATACGGATCCCAGAGCGGAGCGCCCGTGTCGCTCTGAAAGGCGTAGATATGGGCATCCCCTTCGGACGTGGCGGCGGCGGCGGCGACCATGCCGTAGGCCGCGATTGGGGCGCTCCAGTAGAGAGTCTGCTCGCTGCGGGTAGGCGGCACTGACGGAAACGACCAGCGGCGGGTCAGGGAAAAACCTGCCCCCTCACGCAGAGGAGCTACTCCCAGGTCCACGGGGTCACGTAGGCCAAAGTGCCCCGGGCCGCCCCCGAGAACGGTCCAGTCCAGCAGGCCACGGACGGTGTGCGAGGAGTCCGCAATACACTGGCGGGCTCGCCACGTGTTAGGCGTGGAGCAGATCGGGCAGGGGCGCAGGCGCTCGAAACAGAACGGACAGAACGCGGGAATCGTCGCACCATCGGAAAGATCCGCATCAAGCGTCTTTTCGCACGATGGGCAGATCGCCACGGGGAGGCGCACGTAGACTGTCGCACTCATCGTGGGCAGGGGAGACAAGCCTGCTCCTCCAAGGCGCTGACTCAGGAGCGCGATGGGTGTTGCGGGCGGGCCACCCGCCTGAAGCTGCGCCCGCGCGGTGTCCACTTTGACCGTCACCGCCACCGCTTGCTTCTCGCCAGGACCCAGCGCGGCCTCCTGTGGCGACAGGCTGACCCAGTCGGCCTCACACGACAGCTTAACATAGAGGGCGGTCTGGGGGTCGCTATTGGTCAGGTGAAAGCGCAGGCTACGAACACCACCTGCAAGGTAGTCCGTGGGGGAGAGGATCAAAGTCCTCAGGTCTGCCGGGAAATCTGTTTCGTTGGAAGTCACTGCCAAGTCCTGCGCATTCTAGCACATTTTTCCGCTTCGTCCCCGATTTTGGCTGAGAAACAGGATAACTTGGCTCTACCGCTTGTACGTCTTGAAAAACGCGATTAGTTTCTCCGGGGCGCTGCCGGGGTAGTTGTGGCCGCCTTCGTGGAGCACCACCTCAACGGGCGCTTTGTCGCCATTGATTTTCTTGGCCGCATCAATGGCCGCTTGTTGCTGATCCCACTTCACAATGAGATCGTTCTTGGCTCCGATGTGCATCAAGGGACAGGGCTTAGCGCTGTGAATCAGCCGCTCACCCGCACCCGCTACTACGCCCAGCGCGGCGAAAAGCTCCGGCTTCTGGCCCCAGAGGTAGTAGGTAAAGCCGCCCCCATTGGAGTGCCCCGTGCAGTAGAGCTGCTTCTCGTCCACTTGCCATTCTTTACGGGCTGTCTCTAGCATTGCGTTGAAGAAATCAAGATCGCGGTTGGGGAGCAGGCCACCGCCGAACATCTGCCAGCCCGGCTTGCCACCTTCGGGATCGCGCGGGGTCTTGGTGGCAAGGCCATTGGGGTAGACAAAGATCGCCTCAGGCCAGAGTTTTTGCAGGTTCCAGCGCCGGGCGCAGTAGCCTCCATTGCCACCGTGGCCGTGGAACCCAAAGACAATTGGTGCACCCTCGGTTTTTGCAGGCAGCACCA
>JANNDD010000462.1:0-6088 GCA_031387365.1 Armatimonas sp.
AAGCGCTGCGTCTCGTGGGTGAGCACCAGCACGGCATCGGGCGCATCAGCGAGCAGCGCCTCGACGGAACCAACGGCGCGGCCTCCAAATTCTTGAGCACAGGCTTCGGCCTTAGAGAGCGTCCGGGAGAAGTAGCTCAGCGAGACATCGCCTTGCTTAGACAGATACGGCAAGTAGTTGCTCCGGGCGACCTTTCCCGTACCCACGATAGCAATTTTCAGAGGCATTATGCGACTTTACCATAAAAATATTAGTCGCAATTGGAACTATATTCTTTATCCACTGTAGAAGTGTGCGGAGGCAGTTTTCAAATGGGATTTTTTCAGCTTGATCCGACCGGCACGTGGGTAGTGGACAACGTGCATAGTGAGATTGGTTTTTCCGTGCGGCACTTAGGGGCGGGAAAGACACGGGGTAAATTCACCGAGTTCACCGGCACCGTGATCGCCGATCCGAAGAACCTCGCGAAGTCGTCCGTGAGCTTCACGGTACAGGCCAAGAGCGTGGACACCGCCAATACCGCCCGCGACAACCACCTGCGCAGCGCGGATTTCTTCGATGTGGCTCAGTTCCCTACCCTCAGCTTTGTGAGCACGAAGGTCGAAAAAGCGGGCAAAGGCTACCGTGCCACGGGCAAGCTGACCATTCACGGGGTCACAAAAGTCATTAGCTTCCCATTTGCGATCAGCGGCCCCACCAAGGGCATGCAAAAAGAGACGCGTGCAGGAGTCGAGGCGCGTTTTAGTGTCAACCGCAAGGACTTCGGCCTCGTCTGGAACGGCCTCGTCGAAGGCACACAAGTCGTCGGCGAGCAAGTGGAGATCAGCCTTGATCTGGAAGGCATCAAGAAGTAGAGCCTGTGGCAGGCGGGGGTGGAAAATCCCCCGCCCGACCTGTCTGTTAATCCACTCGTTTGAATCGGTAGTACTTATGCCCCTTGGATGTCACCAAGCGGCGCTCGTAACGGTGGCCATCGCGGTAGAAGTATGTTCTTGAAAACAGACTTGCTCGAGTACGGGCCGCCTTATCCTGGCTCTTGCGATCTTTCTCGTAACGATCCAAGGAGTAAAGTGCCCCCGCCGCTCCCACAAACGAGAGTGTAGGATCGTGCTTGATCAGGCCAAACGCCGTCAGCCCCCCCGCCAAAGCGGCAAGATTACGCCAGTCGTTCTTCGTCTCCTGACGTTTGTCTTGGGCCAGTGTTGCGCCGGGAAATGCTCCCAGCAGCGTGATTGCAGCCAGTGCACCGCCCATTCGCCGTAGTGTCTTCGTTTGCATACAACCCGTATGCCGGGAATCCTGCCCGGTTCCAACTTTCTTCCGATTTCAATCGGCGGCGACTCTGTACAGACGACACGATATAATACGCCAATGGCGAGAGATCTCTATCACGCGCTGATCCGTCGGGCGCTGGAGGCCGACGGATAGCTTATCACGCACGATCCGCTGACTCTCAAGTACGGGGAGCAGACATAGGGCGATTGCATATCAATTCGTCAATATCCTCTCCAAAAACATATCATCCCAGCCCGCTCGCAAACGACGATTCTTAACACCCACCTTACTGGTGCGCTCCTGGCTCAGAAGATTTACACAAAAATGACGAAGAATCGCCAAGTTCTCCGCGCCATGATCTACTCGAACTCGGCAATCATCTTCCCGGAAGCCAACATCTAAAACCCAATGAAGCCGATTTTCAACTCCCCAATGCTCACGAGCAAAGTTCCCCATGAGAGGAGCATCCGAGGCTCCTTGGCACAAGATACTGGTCAGGAAATAACGACACTCCTGAGAAAGCTTCTCCTTGCCTGTAATTTTCTCTTTCGAACGGCACTGTCGGGTCACTTGAACGAAAGAGCGTAGCTGGCACCAGTCCTTAGTCAAGTAATCCCAGCCCTCCAAGGCATCGAGACGAATCACTCGGCACAAGCGAGTATCAATTCGCCCGTGTCCTTTTTCTGTTTCTCGATGAGAAAACATCTCAATTGGAGGTGGGTTTGGGGGGCAGCGCAGGTTAGCGAAGCGCTGCTCCGCACCACTCTGATTAGAGGATCCAATCGCAAAGAGTTTCTCAACCGCTTCATGAAGCAGCGGATGATTGTCTTTGAGAGCCAAAAAGTAGTCTCCTCCCTGCTCGATAATCTGACGTGCAATCGCTTTCTGGCATCCCAAAGCGTCGGTTGTGACTAAACAACCTGCAATATCAAGACGCTTTAGTAAGGCAGGAATGGCAGTAATCTCATTAGATTTATCTTCGATGGCTTCTTGCCCAAAAACAAGCTTTTGTTGACATGCCCAAGCACTCACCAAATGCAGAGCCGCTTTTCCCGTTGCTGTATCGAAGGAGCGCCGCAGAGTTTTCCCATCGAAAGCAAGAATTTCTTCAACCCCCTCCGCTTGACTGGCTGATGGTTTTTGGCTGGCTGATGGAATCTTGTTTGAATTTGTACCCAAAAGAGTTCTAATCGCCTGAACCCATTGCTCGAAGCATTCTTGGAAGTCTTTAGGATCAATACGGGCAAAGACCCTTCCAAAAGTATCGTGCGAGGGAACCCCTGCTTTCATATCGATTTTGGTTTGCAACCAGGCAATTTTGGCGTTTCCAAACTCCTCAAAGGCGACGAAATCCTCTGCTCCACAGAGCATGGCGCACAAAGCAATGAAAAGTATGTTGATGAGTGGGTACTCTCGATTGCGCTCAATTCTTGGATCTGGTATGGCTTGGAAGTGCTCTATGAGAGAGTATCGCGTTGTTTTCGGGGTATCTGTGGCTTCCATCAATGGGATGAGGCCCTCCTGAGCCAAGTGCATTTTGGCTCAGAATACCTCGGATTTTATATGCAATCGCCCTTGGAGCAGACAAACCTCTACGTGGATTTAGGGGCGGAAACGCCACTCGCTGCTGAAAAAGAAGGTCGGAGAATCGCCGTTGAGATCAAGAGCTTTCTGAGTCCTTCACCCATCTCGGAAATGGAGAAAGCACTAGGACAGTTCGGTTTCTACCGTTTCTTGCTTTCCCGCCAGTTCCCAGGTCGCACTCTCTACCTCGCTTTACCCGAATCGCGCTACGACTCACTTTTCGACACCGAAACCGAAAGGATCGTCCGATGGATCGAATAGAGGAGCTACGGCAGATTATTAAGGCCGTGGTTCGTAAATACGCCGCATTCACCCCGAACTACGGCGAAATCGAAGTGGACACGGTAATTGATGATACTGGTGGGCACTATCAGCTCTGGAATATCGGCTGGCAGAACAAGCGTCGCATTCACGGCTGTGTGCTTCATCTGATGCTCAAAGACGGCAAGATCTGGGTTCAGCACGATGGCATCGAAGACGGTGTCACAAATGATCTGCTAGAAGCCGGGGTCAAACAAGAAGAAATTGTCCTCGCATTCTTTCTGCCATCTGAGCGCAAACACCTGCCCTTTGCCATCGCATGAAAACCATCCTTGTCGCCGACGACGAACCCAATATCCGCCATTTGATTCAGATCTATCTGGAGCGGGCAGGCTACCGAGTCGAGACTGCGGAAAATGGCCAGCAAGCCTGGGAGCGGCTTCAAAAAGCGGGAATAGATCTTCTTCTCACGGATGGTGTGATGCCTCAGCTCAATGGCTTGGAACTGATCGTAAAAATCCAGTCCGATCCGGCTCTGAACTCGCTTCCCATCTGTTTGATCTCCTTTCCTCTCTACAACCATCTTCCCCGCGATGAACAAATCGCACGCGCACAACAGATATTTCGAGTCGCCGCGATTGTTCCCAAGCCATTCCATCCTCAAGAGCTTGTGGCGACGGTGCGTAGCCTCCTAACAGTTTCCCCGGGGGGCGGGGGTTAGGGGGCGGGCTCCGACACGATACAATAGAGGTCTATGTCTGTTCCTCAGGATCGTATCCGAAACTTTTGTATCATTGCCCACGTGGACCACGGTAAGTCCACGCTCGCCGACCGCTTGTTAGAGTTCACGGGCACTGTGGACAAGCGCGACATGCAAGCGCAGGTTCTCGACCAGATGGATATCGAACGGGAGCGGGGCATCACGATCAAGATGGCCGCCGTTCGCATGGCCTACACCGCCAAAGATGGGCTGGAGTACGAGCTGAATCTGATTGACACGCCCGGCCACGTGGACTTCACCTACGAAGTGTCACGCTCTCTCAATGCCTGTGAAGGCGCGATCTTAGTCGTAGACGCCGCGCAGGGTGTCGAGGCGCAGACCCTGGCCAATGCGAACCTTGCGATGAACGCGAAGCTGGAGATCATTCCGGTCATCAATAAGATTGACCTACCCGCCGCCGACCCAGATCGCGTCGCTGAGGAAATCGAGAGCGTGCTGGCCATTGATGCCACGGAGGCGATTCCGTGCAGCGCCAAAGAGGGAATCGGCATCGAGGAGATTTTAGAGGCCGTGGTGCGGAAAGTCCCCCCACCACAGGGCGACCCAACCAAGCCGCTACGGGCGCTGGTTTTCGACAGTCACTACGACGGCTACCTGGGCGTTGTAGCGTATGTGCGAATCGTGGACGGCACCCTCAAGGCCGGTGACAAAGTGCACTTTATCGCCACGGGCAAGGAGTTTCCGGTGAGCGAGGTGGGAACCTTTGCACCGCGCATGAAGCCCGCCGAGGAGCTGCGCGCGGGGGGCACGGGCTACTTCCACGCCGCCATCAAGTCCGTTACGGATGCCCGTGTTGGGGATACGATCACCGTGGCCGGGCGCGAGGGCAAGGGCGTTTCAGCGCTGCCGGGTTACCGTCCTGCCAAGCCGATGGTCTTCTGCGGCCTCTATCCCCACGACTCCAACGACTTCCCCAACCTGCGAGAAGCCCTCGCCAAGATGCAGCTCAACGATGCTGCTCTCAGCTTCGAGGCGGAGAGCAGCGCCGCGATGGGCTTTGGGTTCCGCTGTGGGTTTCTTGGCCTGCTCCACATGGAGATTGTGCAAGAGCGGCTGGAGCGGGAGTTTAATTTAGCCCTCCTCGCCACGGCCCCGAGTGTTATCTACCATGTCTACAAGACCGACGGCACCATGGAGGTCGTGGACAACCCCGCCAACTGGCCCGATACCACGACTATCGAGCGCATGGAGGAGCCTTACGTAGACGCCACGATTATCGTCCCGACAGCCTACGTGGGCGCCGTGATGGAGATGGGCCGCGAGCGCCGGGGGATTCAGGATCGGATGGAATACCCCGCGCCAGGCCGCGTCATGCTCCACTACAAGCTGCCTCTGGGCGAGATCATCATGGACTTCTTCGATCAGCTCAAGAGCCGCACGAAAGGCTACGCCAGCTTCGACTACGAGCTCTCTGAATACCGGCCCAGCCCACTCGTCAAAGTGGACGTGCAAGTCAACTCCGACCCCGTGGACGCGCTCAGCTTTGTGGTGCACCGCGATAAAGCCTTCCCGCGCGGTAAGCTCCTGGTCGAGAAGCTCAAGGAGATTCTCCCTCGTCAGATGTTTGAGATCAAGCTCCAGGCCGCGATTGGGGGCAAGATCATCGCCGCTGAGCGCGTCTCCGCGATGCGCAAGAACGTCATCGCCAAGTGCTACGGTGGCGATATCTCCCGAAAGCGCAAGCTACTCGAAAAGCAAAAAGAGGGCAAGAAGCGCATGAAGCAGTTCGGCAATGTCGAAATTCCCCAAGAGGCGTTTATGAGTGTGTTGAAGCTAGGAAACTAGTCCCGCCGATTGGAACGGCGGGGCTGGAGAGCCTGCGGCTAGAAAGGCCGCTTCGGGCCATGAGGAAGTTAGAATTATGAGTGCTCAAACACAGCTCCCGACAGAAGAGATAGCAGCCCGGGGCCGGGTTCTCTACGAGCAGAGTCTTCGTGAGCTTGTGGATACGCCACAAAACCAGGGCCAGTTTCTTTCGTTGGATATTCTCTCCGGTGACTACGAGATTGGCAGTAGCCATGTGCAGACCACGCTACGACTGCGCGAGCGGCACCCCGACCCGGTGATTACCACGCTTCGTATTGGCTACCGCGCAACATTCACTCGCAATGGGCGCATGACACCAGAGAAATGACGCTACACGGTACACTCTCCGACCGTCTGGAGCCGCTCATCTCTCTCACTTTG
>JANNDD010000078.1:0-1570 GCA_031387365.1 Armatimonas sp.
CCCCCATCACTTTGCCGTCGCCGCTCGCCGCGCCAGTGGCGAGATCGCGCTCACGTGTGAGCCTGTTCCGAAGATTTTGCGCCCCGCCTGGCAAAAGCTCCCGTTTCTTCGCGGCGGCTTCTCTCTTGTGGATGCGATGACACTGGGCACGAAGTCTCTCTTCTGGGCGGCCAAGATCGCCGAAGAAGACACCCGCCTGCCGGACAGTGTCGCGGATGCCGCTGCACGCGCTCAGAGTGCTCCTGGAAATGTTGCCCTCGCAAATGGTGTCGTTGCAGTAAAGCAATCCGGTGGCGTCAGCGACACGCTCATTGGTGGCGCAATGATCACAGGGCTTGTCTTTGCTATCTTTCTCTTTAAGATCCTTCCCCAGTTTGGTATTGAGGCACTTAAGAAAACCACATCTCTACATGGCTATCAGCTCGGGATGGTGGACTTCGTGGTGCGCTTTTCCATCTTCACAATCTATATCCTGCTGATCGCACGGATGAACCATGTCTACCGAGTGTTTCAGTACCACGGTGCCGAGCATAAAGCCATCAATGCGCTGGAAGCGGGAAAAGAGCTAACAGTCGCCAATGTGCGTGAGGCAAGCCGCCTACACCCGCGCTGTGGAACCTCGTTTCTAGTCATCGTGATCTTCCTTTCGGTGCTCGCTGTCGCATTTTTCTACGACCGTCCCCTCTGGCAACGCATTCTCATTCAGCTTTTAATGGTCTTCCCCGTGGCTGGGGTCGCGTTTGAGCTACTCCGCATCGCAGGGAAATTTCGCAGCAACCCGATTATAGCCGCTTTCTCTCGCCCAGGAATGTGGACACAGCTTCTCACCACCCGTGAGCCCGATGATAGCCAGATTGAAGTCTCGATAGCCTCTCTAAAAGCCGCAATGGCCGCAGAATCTGCCGTAAGTGGAAACGCTTCGGAAACGCAGATCGGGTAGCATAGGGCCATGCCTGCCCTCTCTGAACGCATGGACTGGTCTCCGGAGATTACCTACGTCATCGGTCACCAGCGCCCCGACACCGATGCCATCGCGTCTGCACTGGGCTACGCGTGGCTTCTCTCACTAGACACAGCGGAGAAGTTCCAGGCGGCGCGTGCCGGTCAACCCTCCGAGCAGGCACGCTATGCGCTCCGCCGCTATGAGCAAGACGTGCCCGCCCTGCTCTCGGAAGCCTCCCCCACTTTTGGACATATTCTAGAGCGCACGCCCACGGTCGCCGCCGACGCGCCCCTCACGGAGGCGCTCGCCCAGCTTGCCGCGGGCCAGAGTGCGGTTCCGATCACTCTGCCGAATGGTCGCCCCTGCGGACTGGTCTCGCCTCTGGCGCTCGCACGGGCACTGGCCGTGGGTAATCTAGAGTCGCGCACCTGCGGGACACTGGCGGAGATTGTCCCGATGGTGCGCCAACGAGACCGCCTCTCGGATCACAAGGGAACCCTCCTGCGCGCGGAGGCGAGCCGCTTTATTGTCCAGGACGATCAGGGACGCTATGTGGGGCTGGCTACCCAAAAAGCGCTCCTCCACCCACCGCGCGCCCGGCTGATCCTCGTGGACCACAACGAGCTG
>JANNDD010000591.1:0-4672 GCA_031387365.1 Armatimonas sp.
CCTTGGTGCGGTCCCTCATGCCACCGGAATCTTCCCGCTCGGGGGTCAGCGCGGCACCAGTGTGCTCATCACGGCGACCGGAGCCAATCTCAGCGCCCCCCAAATGATCGCGCTGCCCTTGGACGCCCCCGAGACGCAGCAGCTCACCATTGGCGCTGCGCTGAACGTCCGTCCGTTTCAGGCGAGCAACTGGCCCGAGGTGCTCGCCAAAGACGATTGCGACAGCCTCGCGTCTGCCCAGACTGTCCCTTGGCCGTGCGTGGTGAACGGTAAGTTCCGCGCGGGCAAGACCGACTTCTTCACGTTCAAGATTGAGCAGAAACTCTATGCGCCACTCGAAGTGTTCTCCCGCCGCCTCGGCACTCCCGCCGACCCCGAGCTCGCGCTCTACGATGCCAAAGGAACCTTGCTCAAGACCGACGACGACGGACGCGGCCAAGACGGCTGGATTCCACAGGTTCTAGAACCCGGCCAGTACACGGTCGCCGTCCGCGATCTGCATGGCCGTGGCGGTGATGCCTTCAGCTACCGTCTGCACCTCACCCCCGCTGTTCTCACCCTCGCTGCCACCGTCACGCCGGACACTAGCGCCCTCGCCCGTGGCAAGAGTCTTCCCCTCAGTGTCAAGATCACCCGGAACCACTGGGACGACGACGTAACCGTGACTTTCGCTCCGACGCCCGGCCTCAGCGCCGACACGCTCACGATCCCTAAGGGCAAGACCGAGGGTACCCTCACCCTCAAGGTCGCCGCCGATGCCCCCCTCGGCCCGGTTCGCCTCTCCGTTATCGCCACCGCCAAGCCCAATAACACCCCGCTACGCACTGTCGCCCGAGGCCAGGAGACCTACAACATCCAAGGAACCGCCTTCCCCCGCGATACCCTCGGCCCCGTCCTGCTCCTGACCGAGAAGTAGCCATGCCTCTCCAACAGCTCGCGCCCGAAGAAGCCCTGGAGACAGTCCACCGCGCCGTCCAGACAAAATCTCATCGCCTACGCACAATCCAAATCCCTTGGAAGAAGCTGGGGAAATCGTGGGGAGTTTTAACTCTGTTTTTATTGGTATTGCTGTTTTCGCCTGGCGTTTTTAATGGCAATCCGCCCATGGCTCTAATGTTCCTCGCAGGGTTAGCAATGATCTTGTGGCTAGCCTTCGCTTTCCTCGTCCCTCTCATCTTTGTTTGCAGTATTGTTTTCAACCTGCCACGGGAGCGGGCTATTGCACAAACAACGGAAGCACTGAGCCCGATTCTCGGACTCTGCTGCCTGACAGAATCCGCTCCCTTGCTCCTTGATTTCCTCGTCTGGCTGGAGCCATCGGCACCACGGGAACGCCTGCGCTCCCTCCATGCAGCGCTAGTGCGAATCCTGCCACGTGTTGGAGAGGACGAGCTACAGCAGATACTGACTCCTGAGCGGCGACAGGCCCTACGGCTGGTCTGTGATCGGCTTGAGAACACGGAGCTTGCGACAGTGGCGCTACTCGTTCTTGGCAGTGTTCAAGATAAGGCCACAATTCCCCTCGCCCAGCGCCTTCGTAAAAGCCCGCTCACCTCCGATGCCGCCGAGGCGTTTTTGGATGCCATGCAGGCTACAACCCCATGATGCGCACCCAGCTTCCACTTCCGACCACGGCGGCCCTACAGACACTGGAGCCAGAAGAGGCGATCCTGCTTATCCATAGAAAAACGGCACCTCATGCACGGCGCTTACACTGCATTTCGATTCCCTGGCACATCATCAAAATGGTCTTGTTCGTGCTGTCTTTCGCTTTCCTAATTGCGATCCTAGCGACTCTTGGTTCCCCAAACACCTCTACTCTCAGTATAATTTTTGGTATCTTGCTTATTTGCGTGGCGCTGTTTTTACCCTTCGCTTTTGTGGTACAGCGGCTTTACAATTTTCTTGGCAATCGGCGTGCGGATCAGCTGATGGAGAAGCTAAAGGAGCCACTGGCGCAGTGCCGCCTGGCAAGTGTCGTACCGGAGCTTCTTGACTTTGTTGTCTGGCTGGAGTCTTCCCCACTCCACGTGCTAAAGCGCCCTCTCCACGATGCCCTTGTCCGCCTGCTCCCGCGAGTCGGGGAAGTGGAGCTGGTTCGCATTCTCACGCCCGTGCATCAGAAGACTCTGCGGCGGCTTTGCCGCAATCCACGGACGCACCCGGATCTCGTCAAGGTCGCACTTCTGGCTCTGGGCAGCATAAAAGATGAAAAAACGATCCCCATTGCACGCCGCCTTGTCGCGCAGCGCCGAGCAGTCGCAGACGCTGCAGAGGCTTTTTTGGATGCAGTGCGTTAAAATAGGCCGATGATCTCGACACCAGAAGAGTGCGTGGACTTTGTGAACACCGTCGGGCTGTGCGCCTGGAGCGCGGGAACGCCTCTGCCTTCCGTGGCGGAACAGACACCGTGGGGGGATCAGGCGATGCTGCACACCTGGTTCTGGAAAGACGATCTGCATATCGAGAAGCGGCTCTACTACGGCCAGCTCTGGGGCGCGGGCACTCCCGTCTTTGTCTCGTTGACGCTCTTGCCTGCTCTCATCGCCGCGCAGGGCGACTGTGATCCGCGTGATCTCTACGAGAAAAACCGGCTGACACGCGTGGCCCTCTCGCTCTACGAGCATATCGAGAGCCACGGCCCGGCAGCCAAGAAAGAGCTTCCTTACCCGCCTCACACCAGCCAGACGCCACCGCTCGTGCAGCTTCAGCAGCACTTTCTGATCACCAAAGTGGGACTGACCGGGCGGACGCGAGGAACCTACGGCTACCTCTGGGGCCCGTGTGAGAGCTTCTTTCCCGAGGCATTCAAGGCGGCCAGCAAGCTTGCCGTCAGCGATGCACGCCAGGCGCTTGCAGCACATCTGGGCATGCCCGAGACGCGCGTGGGAAAGCTCCTGCGCTGGCAGGCCGTGGACTAGCCATGCTCAACCAGCAAAGCACGTCAAAGGTCTATCCGGCGATAAAAGAGAAGCTCAGGCCCGTGCACCTGCCCACCCCCGAGATTACCAAAGCCCTCGCGGGCCTAAGCGCGGACACTGCCGCGACCTATCTGTGCCAGTGTGTCGTGGACGAAGACTTCACCCGGCGTGGGCGCGAGAAAGCGGCACTGATCTGGCTGGCAATGGGCCTGCTTGTCTGGACAGCGCTCAATGTCTCCTGGGGATCAGTTGGTACCCTGGGCTGGCCGTTGTTTCTGGTCGGTCCCCTCTTAATCAGCCTAGCGGTCTGGCTCACCCAGCGGCGATTTGGTCCGCTGCGCGACAATGCACTCACAGGGCTGACGCAGGTTATCTTAGACGTGCATGAGCGTGAGACACTGGAGTCTCTGTGCGGGGCTACGGCACTGCTCAACGGGGGCAAGCGTCGCTGGGAAGTGGAGATTGAGATTGCCCTGCGCACAACCATCGCGCGGCTCCTGACCCGGCTCTCAGCGGACGATGCAGCGCTCCTCGCAAATCCGATTCGGGAGTTTTTACGAATCGCCATTGCGGATAACCGCCACACGGAGCTGACGGTCGCGGCGCTCTTGACACTGGGCTCCGCGAGAGACGAGATTGCGCTCCCTCACGCAGAAACCCTACGTGCGAGCCTGGTGGAGAATGTCCGGGAAGCGGCACTGGAGTACATTCAAGAGCTACGGGGCAGTGCCTAACGGCAGATCAGCACGAGGCCCTCGTCTTCGAGGGCTTCGAGCAGACGACCTGCCGCAAACGTGGCAAACTGGGGGCCGATCTCATACTGGTAGCGCGCGATACGGTCACATTCCAACTGCATCAGCATGCTCGCCCGCTCGCCACCCACAGCCGCTCCAACCAGGACACGAGTTCGCGCACCAAGCTGAGCGACCAGATCCACTGGATCACCCGTTAGAAAAATTCCATCCTCTGTTACGACTCTCATTACACGATTAGTCGGCACCTGCCTCATTATTCTTCAGATCCCCTTCCAACTATCCAGTACAATACGCAGTATGCCGCGACTGATCATTTTAGCGGGACCGAACGGGTCGGGGAAATCAACGATTGCACGGACATTTTTACCGGAGGGTATGCCCTATCTCAATGCGGACGAGATCGCCAAGGAGCTGCGACAGTCCAACTCTCAGGGGGTGGAAGTGCGTGCGGGGCGCTTGCTCTTGGAGCGCCTTGATACGCTTGCAAACGAGGGGCAGGATTTTGCGCTAGAGACAACCCTCTCAGGGCGAGCACTGGCGGTGCGTGTTTCCCAACTGCGAGAGCGCGGCTACCACGTACACCTCTATTTTCTTTATCTACCCAGCCCGGATATGGCCGTCGCCCGTGTCAGACAGCGCGTCCGCACGGGAGGGCACTCGATTCCTGAACCCACGATCCGGAGGCGCTGGGAGAGTGGCCTGCGCTGTTTCTACGATCTCTACCAGCCGCTGGCCGATGAGTGGCTCGTGCTGGATAATTCAACCCTTGAGGAACCGGACGTCATTGCGTACGGGACAACGCCACAACCCAAAGCGTGGCAGCAGATGAGAGCAAACTATGTCGAGCGACGAGTCAAAACCCAAGAAGCCCTTTGAGCTAAGCCACCTTCCCATTGTCTTAAAAGCATTCAAAGCGGGTGTTGAGGCAGCCCTTGCGGATCATAAACGCCACGATCAGTCCGTGGTGGTCTGGCGCGACGGCAAAGTGGTCGAGGT
>JANNDD010000621.1:0-6921 GCA_031387365.1 Armatimonas sp.
CTTCGTCTATGCTTCGTCGGAGATGGCGACGGGCTGGCTGACAACCGATCAGCTCCCTGCGAAACTTCCCTTCGACGAGAGCGACCGAGCGACCACGCCCAATGCCTACGCGCTCTCGAAATTTCTGGGCGAGGTGATCTGCGATTCGCTCTCAGTGCGTTACCCGCAGATGCCGATTGTCTCGCTGCGCATCAATAACGTCATCACGCCCGAGACCTACACCTGGCTTGCGGATCGCCGCGCAGGCTATCCCCACAATGGCAGCGGCAACTTCTGGAGCTACATTGATGTGCGCGATGTCGCCACCGCGTTTCGCGCCGCAATCGAAGCCGACACTACCGGCCACGAAGTCTTTCTGATCGCCGCCGCCGACACCTGCCTGGATGTCCCGCTGCGAAAAGCGCTTGAAGACCGCCACGGCCCCACCCCTCTCGCACTCCTCGCCGAGGGCCACGGTACGTTCCAGAGTGTGTTTGACTGCCGCAAGGCCGAGCGACTTCTCGGCTGGAAAGCGGCCCACTCCTGGCGCGACCAGTAACCCCCGCTTTAGCCGTCCGAAAATGAGCCCTAAATGAGTAGAAAGTGAGTAGAAAGTGAGTATTTTTTAGCCTGTTATCGTTCGCAGGTATACCTTAGAATCATTGTGTCGTCAGGACAAATGTTTACGAAAGGGTCAAACTTACTCAATATGAATAATAACCATAACCGACCTCGGCGGTTCTGCTGGCTTCCCGCCACCGTTCCACTCGGGCTGGTCGCTCTGGTCACTCTTGCAGGCTCCTCAGTGCGCGCTCAAGCGCCACTCGTCTCCGCCGTCTATACTCAGACAGGGGGATTCTTCGACTATGACTTCTCCGTTCAAAATTTAGGGGCATTCACTCTCGCAGATGTGAGTATCACCGTTCCTATGGGAGTAGGTTCGGTGACAAATCTGTCGGCACCGACCGGATTTCTCAATCTCTTCGATGCCCTCTCCGGGCTGGTGGATTTCCTGGCGGACGCGGACCCGGGAACCCCCCAAGACTTCTTTGCGGGCACGACCGTTTCGGGCTTTCAGTTTCGTAGCTCCACCCTTCTGACCGCGAGTCCTTTCACGGCTCTCGATGAGATGGGCAATGCCACGAGCGGCACGATTCAAGTAAGCGCTGCTCCCGAGCCGGGCACGCTTCATTTCTTCGCACTCGCAGGAGCCCTTGTTGCTGCAGCTGCTCTCACTCGTCGCCAGCGTATTGCGACTTCTTGATCTCTGAAAGGATAAAAACAACCCATGTCTACACTCTCTTCGCGCCTCCGGGCAACACTGCACACTGCCGCTGCTTTCAGCGTGGCGGGTCTGTCAGTTCTGGGCATCGTCAGCCCAGAAACCGCTCATGCCTCCAGCCATAGCGACGCGCCTCTGTCCAAGATGGACCCACAAACGAACCTGACGGATGTCTACGCCTTTATTCGCACGCGCCCCAGCGGCGAGCGAGTTTTGGTCTGTGAAGTCAGTGTCCGGCCCTTCTCGGAGCCGGGTGATGGTGTCCTCTACGATGCTTTCGCCGATGATGCCCGCTACAGCATCCACATCACCAATCCCACCACCGGCGCGGAGACGCGGCGCTACGACTTTCGCTTCTCGCGGGTCAGCAGCGCAGGTGGTGCCTACAAGAACCTGGACACGATCCTGCGCTACGGTCGAGGAACCGCCGTCGGCCCTATCCAGAATGTCGGGGATGCCACCCAGAACTTCACCCAGACCTACACCGTGACACAGGTCGTCGGAGGGACATCAACGGTGCTGAACAACGGCGCGACTCTGATGGTGCCTCCGTACAACACAGGGCTAGCAACACCATTTTACAATGACACCACAGGAACCCCTGGTACCAACTTGAACTACGGACGCGCGATCTCTGGTGCAACGAACCGCGCTGCTCTGGACAAGTACACCTTCCAGACCACGTATGATCTCTCTGGTGGAACGACGGTGTTCTGTGGCTCACGTGAAGACGGCTTCTATGCTGATACGCCGGGCATCTTTGATCTGCTCAACTCCCGTATTCTGGGAAGCACCCTCGGTCAGACAGGCGGCGGAGTGGATGGCTTCAAGGGTTTCAATGTTCTTCACTACGCTATCGTTATTCCCTTGACGGATTTGACTCCCTCTAGCTACACGGCTCCGTTTGGTAGCGTCGCCAATCGCACAGGTGTTGGGGTCTACGCCTCCGTGAGCCGAGCACGCATCACCCTGCGCTCTGCTAGCGGCGATCCGACTCCCTCCGGACCGGATATTCAGGTGAACCGTCTGGCCAATCCGATCTTCAATGAAGTGCTGGTTGCCATGCGCGACAAAGATCGCTATAACCGCACCTCCCCAACAGGCGATGCCAGCTTTGCGACCTACGCCCTGAACCCCGAGGTCGCCGTACTGATCAACGCTGTCTATGGCACCAGCTTCGCCACGACGGGCCGTGTGGATCTTGAGACCGTGTACATCCCCGATGTGATCCGTGTGGACACCACCACCGGTGCAGCGCGTGTCTCAGGAGAGAGCGGGTTTAGTCGCCTTGGCTTCATTGGCGGCGACAACCTGACAACCAGCGGCGGTGCGACCATTCCGGGCGGCTGGCCCAACGGACGGCGCTTTGGCGATGACGTGGTAGATGTCGCTCTGACGGCAGTGGCAAGTGGCCCGACCTACTCCACCGTGACAGTCGTGGGAGACAACATCGCCGCCAACGACCAGGTCTACAACCGAACCTTCCCCTATGCCGCAACGCCGCACTCCGGCCTGCGCAACAGCAAGGATTCCGGTCAGAACGTCGGCTTCTAAATTTCGAGAACACTCCCCCAGAGCGAGATCTCTGGGGGCTTTTCCAAAAATTGGCGTAGAAATATGAAACAACACGTCTTACGAAACCCGCAGCGCAACCTCATCGCGCTGGCCGTCGCGACCAGTGGAGTTGCTACCTTGATAGGCTGGAGCGTCAGCACGCGCCAGGTAGCCGCTTCTCCTGGCCACAACAGTTCACTAAACCCCACAGACTTTCTTGCAAGTATTCCCGAGCCTCTTGCGCTAAGCCCCAGGAGTGCGGACGCGCAGCTCGCAACGTGCAAAGCCAAAGCCAAGGCGACTCCAACAGACGCAACGTCCTGGCTTAATCTGGGCGATGCTTTAATGCAGAAAGCCCGAGAGAGCGCCAATCATCAGTACTACGATCTGGCGGAAAAGTCCTACAGCCAGTCGCTCGCCCTCTATCCCAAAAAAAGCGATGCCATGACCGGGATGGCCTGGGTCGCGGGCGAGCGCCATGCGTTTCCCAAGAGCATCGAGTGGGCAAGCAAAGCCATCGCACTCAATCCGAGTGATGAAGCGGCGTACGGCCTGATTGGCGATGCACAAGTGGAGCAGGGCGACTACGAAGGTGCATTCAAGAGCTACCAGAAGATGCTGGACATCCGCCCCGATCTGGCGTCCTATAGCCGGGGCGCAAATCTCCTCTACCTCAGTGGCGACACCCGTAAGGGAATGTGGCTGATGACAAAGGCGATCAAGGCAGGTGGTGCCTACAGCGAAAATACTGCCTGGTGTAATGCGAAATTAGCGGAGATGCTACTGGGCGAGGGTGCCGTTCTCCCCGCCGAAAACATTCTCAAGGATGCCCAAAAAGTCGCGCCAAACGACTACAATGTCCTCGCGGTGCTGGGCAAAGTGAAGGCTGCACAAGGCCAGTACGCCCAAGCCATCGCGCTCTATCAGAAAGCCCTTGCTATCGCCCCACAGCACGCGGGCCTCGTTGCCCTCGGCGATCTGTACACAATAACAAATCAGACGGCCAAGGCGGAAGAGACTTTCGCACTCGTCGAGAAGCTGCACGATGAGCACCAGAAATCCGGTAGCAGCGACGAACTCTACATGGCCCGCTTCTTCGCCGAGCACGACCGTCAGCTTCCCCGCGCCCTTGCCATCGCCGAAACGCATAAAGACACGAAAAATGCCATGAACGCGGATACCGTCGCTTGGTGCTTTTATAAGAGTGGCAAGATCGAGGAAGCAAAAACAGTGATCACCCGGGCGCTAAAAGCCATCGCTCCCGATGCACCGGTTCTCTACCACGCCGGAATGATCTCCGCGCGGCTCGGGGCTAAGCCCGTGGCGCAGAAGTATCTTGCACAGGCACTGAATCGCAACCCCCACTTCAGCCTGCTCGACACTCCCATTGCCACTGAGACTCTCAAAACTCTAGGCAGCACCCGATGAGAGCCGTATGGGCGATTCTAGCGTTTCTCTTTTGCTGTCTCACGCCCACATCGGCACATGACATTCCGCGCAGTCAAATCGAGCTGCGGCTAGGCACGAGCGGGGTGGAGGCGACGGTTACATTCTCCGTTCTGGGCTTCTCGCTGGACTATCCGGCCCTGCAGCTTGGCGGGCAGGCGCTGGAGAAAGTGGTCACGGAGAATCGCACGCAAATGGCAGAGGCCGTGGCGACGCGCCTTGGCCTCATCGCCGACGAACAGCGACTTACACCTGAGGCCCTGACGCCTGAGCGGAGCGAGTTTCTACCGGAGCGCAAGGCCATCCGCCTGTATCTCTCCTTCCGCTGGCTCGCGCCTCCCAAGCACCTCGACGTGCAGACAGGCAGTCTGTTTCCCGTGGATCCCAACCACACGGTCTTCGTCACGCTCTATGAGGCAGCGCACTCCGACGTGCTGCTGCGTGAAGCCGTCCTGAACCACACCACGCCTTCGCTTTCCTACGCGCTCGGCAGTAAGCAGAGTCTTTTTTCCGTGATCCGACAGTTTATCCGTGAGGGCATTCATCATATCTTTATCGGGCCGGACCATATCTTGTTTGTTATCGGCCTGCTCTTGCTGGGTGGGAATGTGAAGCGGCTGC
The DNA here is from genome assembly GCA_031387365.1 of Armatimonas sp. Taxonomy (GTDB): domain Bacteria; phylum Armatimonadota; class Armatimonadia; order Armatimonadales; family Armatimonadaceae; genus Armatimonas. Next base: position 4,883 of record JANNDD010000621.1, read on the forward strand.
TGAAAATCATCACCGCCTTCACGCTAGCCCACAGCATCACGTTGGTGTTGGCAACACTGAATCTCGTCACGCCCTCGCCGCGCCTCATTGAGCCCCTCATTGCTCTCAGCATTGTCTTTGTGGGCATCCACGCCCTGAGTCAGCTCTCACAAGAAGCGAAACAACGCTCGGAGAAAGACCTGCGCCTGACGCTTGCGTTTTTCTTCGGGCTGATCCATGGTTTTGGTTTCGCCAGTGTTCTGCGCGAGCTGGAGTTGCCACGTGAGGCACTGGGCTGGTCGCTGTTCTCCTTTAACGTCGGCGTCGAGCTCGGACAGGCCTGCATTGTGATTACCGTCGCTCAGTTATTATCCTGGCTGCGTCGTAAGAATGAAAAAGCAAGCTGCCTCATCGTCTTTATCGCTTCCTGGTGCGTCGTCCTTGCCGGAGCCTACTGGTTTGGCGAGCGCTTATTTGCGTAATTCTTCTCGCGCTTGTTCCCGTTGAAGCGGCTCCGGTAGTATGCACGGCAACGACCGAGCACATGAGAGTATTCTCCAAGTCCTCGGCACACCGGAACAAAACGTTGCACAAATTGTCCAGGAATGCTCAGGCCAGTCCTGCTTCCTCACGGGCTCGCATCAGCAAATCGGTGAGTTCTAGCTCTTTTGCCCAGTCGGTCAGATAGCTCTGATCTAGGGCCGCTTGTTGAATCCGAAAGATTCCTTGCACGTCCCCCCACTGTTTTTCGGAGCGCTCGCCTGTTAAACGATACCAGCGCAGCTTTTGCAAAATCATGTCCTCGGGGCTAGTAACACAAACCAGAGGCGCACTGTCGCCAAGCAGGGGTAAACGGAGCCGACGCTCCATCTGTGAGTGCGCAAACGCAGTGTCAGGGGAGATAAAAAGATCCGCTTTGATCATCGTGGGCAGATGGATCACATTGGCAGAAGAATTGTGCAGAATTGCGTCGCGTAGGAGATCAGCATCGGCATAGAACTCGTCGGCCAGTGCCAGCGTGAGTGCTTCTACCTGAGCTTCCGCCAGTACAACAACAAAGTCTACATCTTGTGTCGCTCGCTCAACGCCAACCACGGAGCTTGCCACAGAGCCACCGACAAGATAGGCAATCCCCAATCTATCAAATGTCTCGATCAAGCGCTGGACAACTTGAAGTGGCTCGGGCAGCATGGGCTAGTAGCCTTCTTTATCGGGATTCCAACCAAACGCCTTACGCATAAGCTCCGCAGGAATGCGGCGTGAAGCCACGCGCAACTGAAGCTCACGCTCACTTGCGTCGGGGTGGCGGCGGCGGGTCTCCGCAAGAGCAAATTGATTTAGCATGGCGTTGAGCTCCCCCACACGCCGAAACCGCTCCGCAGGGGTGCGCTTGCGCAAGCCCACCAACCAGCGCTCCTCAATCTCAGGTGGCGTATCCTCCATCAAGGGTTTCATAAGGCCATTGTAGCGCATCGGCGATAAAATGCTTTTTATGAAAGGTCTGCTTTTTCTTCCTATAACTCTCCTGGTTCTTCTTGGGGTGGGATTGTATCTTGAAGAACTGCGCCCCAAGCACGTCGCGTTCTGCCTCGCACTGGCTCTGGCTGTCTTTGCCGTGTTTCAAATGCTCCACTGGCACTGGTTTGGCTACGCCTTTTTTCTCACACTTCTGGATGGCATACTCGTTCTTGTGATCTTCAAAGGCGATATCCGTCTGTAGCGCAGGTAAAATGCGTCCATGAACCTACACGTTACCGACAATGGCCGCTTTCTTCAGTGGGACGACCAGACCCCGTTTTTCTACCTCGCTGACACAGCCTGGGAGCTGTTTCACCGGCTGACGCTTGAGGAGGCGAAGCATTATTTAGACGTCCGCGCCGAGCAGGGCTTCACGGTAATCCAGGCGGTCTTGCTCGCGGAGTTCGATGGCCTGACGGAGCCCAACCAGAACGGTGATCTGCCGCTCCATGACCTCGACCCGACCAGGCCCAACGAGCGCTACTTCGCCCACGTGGACGCTGTCTTAGAGTACGCGGAGTCGCTGGGCCTGATTGTCGGGC
>JANNDD010000624.1:0-4504 GCA_031387365.1 Armatimonas sp.
GCTCCGTAAAAGTGTGGATGTGCTGGCCATGAGCGCCACCCCCATCCCCCGAACCATGCACATGACGCTCTCCGGCATCCGGGACATGTCGCTCATCAACGACCCGCCCGAGGGCCGCACTGCCGTCAAGACTTTTGTGAAAGAGTTCGATGATCTGCTGATCCGTGAGGCCATTCTGCGCGAGCTTGACCAGGGTGGCCAGGTGTATTTTCTGCACAATAGAGTGGAGAGCATCTACCACATCGCCAATCACATCGAGCAGCTTGTCCCGACGGCGCGCTGCAAAGTGGCGCACGGCCAGATGGGCAACGATGAACTAGAAGACACGATTTTCGAGTTCTACCATAAAAAATTCGATGTGCTGGTCTGCACCACCATTGTGGAGTCGGGTCTCGACATTCCCAACGTCAACACGATTATCATTGATAACGCCGACAAGCTTGGTCTCAGCCAGCTCTACCAGCTCCGGGGCCGCGTGGGCCGGGCAAAAGTGCAGGCCTTCGCCTACCTCCTCTACCGCAAGGGCAAGAGCCTCACCACGATTGCCGAGCAGCGCCTGGATGCCGTCCGCGAGCTCACCGAGCTGGGCAGTGGCTATAAAATTGCGCTCCGCGACTTAGAGCTACGCGGTGCGGGCAACCTACTGGGTGCGGAGCAGAGTGGCACGGTCAGCAACGTGGGCTTTGATCTCTACATTCAGCTTCTCGAACAAGCCATTCACGAGCTAAAAGGCGAGGAACCCGACAAAGAGGATGTCCCTCTCCCTACCGTGGACTTGCCCGTGGCCGCCACGATCCCACAAGCCTACATCCCCGCCGAGCCGCAGCGCATTCTGATGTACAAAAAGCTCGCTGCCGTGAGAGACAAAGTGGACGTGGCACGTCTGCAAGATGAGTTCGAGGATCGCTTCGGCGACCCGCCCCCGCCGGTATGGAACGCTCTTGGCCTCTTGCGCCTGCGCCTGCGCTGCGCGGAGATTGGCATTTTAGGCATCCAGACCGAGGCACGGCAAGTGATCCTCACCTTCAAGCCCGGCGTCGCGCTGCCCAAGCACTCCGTTCGTGCGCTCAGCGCCGCCTTCAAGGCGCAGCAAGGCTACGAGTTCCAGCCCAGTAAAGTGGTGATGAATATCCAGAGCAGCAAAGTCCTCGCCCAGACCGAGGAGCTGGTTGAGCTTCTGGACAAAGCCCTCAAGGACCCGCCACCACCACCCGATCCCAGAGCCGAGGAGCGCCGCCGCGATATTCGAGCCAGCCTACGAGGACGCTGACCCGATCGGGACAGATCAGGGGCCAGGAACGGCCCCCTCTGAGCCGCCTGCGGCGAAGCGGGCCGAGCCCGCAGGGAGTAAATAAGTCTATGACGGCGCTAGAAATAGTAGCAACGGGTGAGGAACTCTACAACGCAAAGATTCGAGAGTTACTGGAAACAGAGGCCAACCACGGGAAGTTCGTGGTTTTGGATATTCTGACGGGTGATTTTGAGTTAGATGCTGAGTTTGCCCAGCTTGCTGCAAACCGGCTTCGTGAAAGACAGCCACAAGCAACGATTTTCGGTCTACAGATTGGTGTCGATTCTGCCTACATCGTCGGCCTTCCACGAATCCCACCGCCGGAGAGTTCAAGCACTGAGGTTCAATCCTACAAGGACTATGAACGTGAGCTTCCAAAACTTTTGGAGAACCTCTCGCCTCTAGCATGTGTCCGTTTTGGGCTCTCCTGTGTAGATGCCCTCACAGAGCTTGCCCGAGAGAGCATTGATGCGGAAGTTTCGCAGGAACACCAAGGTCTCTACTTAACCATTCGGGAAGAGATTGAGTGTGGCCTGAAACTCGATCAACTTCTTCCCACAGATCGTGCAGAAATGCTTGGGACTGAGCTACTTGACAACATCATGGGAAACGACACAGACACCTGGATTGATGTAGATTCACTCATATCCCGCTGGGTGCTTGTCCTGCATTATGTCCTTGAATACTGCCAGAAACGCGATAATGAGATATTAGAAGCACTCGCGATTGAAGTCATAAACACGCTGGATTACTTATATGAAGCCGAGCTGGCAACCATGTTCACCCTCCCAGAATTCCGCGCCGAGTGGGAGCGCCAGCAACGAGCAGCACTAAGCTAAAAACTCCATTTTTTCATTCCCTGCGGGCTCGGCCCGCTTCGCCGCAGGCGGTTCAGAGGGGGACTTTCAGGCCCCAGTCAATTAAAACCAGCGGCCACCGAAGAGGTTGGAGAGGAAACGTAGGACCATGGCCCAGAACGAGAAGAGCCAGAAGCCACGTCCACTGTTGGCGACATTGGAGACGCCGCGAGCGACCTCATGGGCGACGCCACGCGGTCGGATGGGGACACGGTTCTTGGCACAAGCTCGGCAGCGATTCCCTGCAGGGCCAAAGACCATACAGCGCTGGCAAATCGGGGTATCGCAGCGGCCACAGCGGATCAGTGTCGTGATTTTGGGATGGCGAGAGCAGTAGTACGCTCCCTCTTGACCGTCTACCGCAATCGGGTCGGGCCGTGGCTCCAGCTTCACACCACACTCCCCACAGAACTTCTGATCCGACTCGTTACGCGCATTACACTTCTGACAGAACATCAGCCCTTCTCCTTCCTGCTATTTTAGCGTAAACTATCTACCATGACACTAGGATTTTTGACCGATGGGCGCGTCGAGGATGTCGCTTTTGCCGCCGCCGAAGGATTTGACTGTTTAGAGTTAGCGCTCTTTGGCGACACGCCGCTCTTTGATGATAGTAGTGCTTTCAAAAACGCACTGGCGGAGCACAAGATCACGCTGGCAGCAGTCTCGCTCTTTGGGCAGAACTACTTTGATGAGGCCACGGGAGCGGAGCGACTGGTGCGGCTAGAGCGGGTCATCGCGCTGACGGCAGTGCTCAGTGCACCGATCGTGGTCTTCGGAAGCGGCTCAGGTGCCGTCACGCCGACAGCCGGCGTCCGCAAGCTCCTCCCTCTGATCCATGATGCCCAGCAGCTCGGGCTGACCCCGGCATTCTACAACTGCCACTGGGAAAATGTCGTGGATCGGCCCACGGCCTGGGACGAGGCCCTGCCACTTGCCCCCGGCGTGGGCGTGAAGTTCGATCCGTCGCACCCGACACGGATGCACCGCGACTGGAAAACGGAACTCTACCACGCTGCACCGCACCTGAAGCACGCGCATGCGAAAGATGTGCTGGAAGTGGGTGGAAAATTTGTCGCGGATCCGAATCCGGGGCTGGGCTCGATTCGCTGGGAGGAGTTTTTCGGTCTGCTCCACCACGCGGGCTACGAAGGCGCGGTCTGTATCGAGCCGCACAGTGCCCTCTACACCGGCCCACGCCGCTACGATTTCCTAAAGTTCTCTCGCGACTACCTCCGCCGATTTCTTAACTAAAGCTTCAGGTATTCTTCAGCACGATATTGTAGAGTGGTTGTATGAATCCATCCTCTATCCTAATTGTTGGCGGCACCCTGGTGATAATTACGGTATAACCCACGGTATGCAATGCTGGGAATACGGGCGATTTGTCGCAGGTGCCACAACACGTCGCTGGTCTGATGGCGCCGTGGTGACGGTTACCAAGCAGCTCGAAAAAACACAGACGGTCTCCGGCTATACCGACAGCCTTTACGAGGTGCAGATCGCCGGGCAGCTCCGGACACTCTGGGGCGGTGAGCTTGCCAATGCCTTCTACCCCCTCTCCGACGGCCACGTCTTTCTTACCCGTGTCATCGGAACTGGCCAAGGCAAGCTACGTCAGCTCGAGGCGCGCCTCCATGCAGGGGGCAGTGTTCTGCGCTTTCCTACCATTGAAGTTCAAGAGACAGACCGCTTCGGATACTCTCTTGGAGTTCTCGCCACTGGAGGGCATGGCTTGACCGGAGTCGCACGCATTTTCCGCTTGAAGTTCACCTACGAAGCCTGTGACTACCCCAACGGCGAGGTGATCTTACTTCAGAAGGGCAGCCAGCTTGTTCTAGGGCCGCGTGTCCTCTCTAGTGCAAATGAAGTGGGCAACAGCACCTACAAGCTCGTCTTCCCCCAAGATCCCACGGGCCGCCCCAACCAGATCAGAGAGGTAGCCACACGGACGGAGCGCAACGAAAGAGGCGCGACCCTCCGGCAAAAAACGACCATTACCACCTACCGCTGGACGGGAAATCGTGTGATAAAATAGCACCAAAGCACCCGTAGCTCAGTGGAATAGAGCATCCGCCTTCCGTGACCACAGGAAGTAAAATGAGTTCAATTCTCATGGTCACGACTAAGCGGAGGGTCGCAGGTTCGAGCCCTGCCGGGTGTATTTCTTTCTCAGCGTTCCGGGTTTTGTCGTTGCACAGTGGCATAGAAAAGCCCGATAGGAAATTACCTACCGGGCATAAAGCAATCAATCTTCTGTCGCGGAGCGACATTAATTTAACGCTTGCTGAACTGGAATCCGCGACGGGCGCGCTTGCGACCGTACTTCTTGGATTCCTTGACACGCGGGTCGCGG
>JANNDD010000650.1:0-4833 GCA_031387365.1 Armatimonas sp.
CGCTGAAAGCCTTATTCCTAACAGTAGGCCGGTTAACCCTCCCTGTTCTAAGGGAGGGTGGACGAGGAACGAGGCCGGGTGGGTTCGAGACGAGCACTTAGAGTTTCTTTTCGTAGATGATCCAAGCGGGTTGTTTCTCAAAGCCGAGCGCTTCGTTGATCGAGAGCATGGCGCGGTTTTGCTGGGCGTTGTCGGTGCGGATCTCGGGGACGCTCTGGGCCTTGGCGTACTCAATGGCCATGCACTTGAGCGCCAGGGCGATGCCTTTGCGCCGGTGCGCGCGACGAACTCCGGTCAGGCCGGTGCCGAGGTAGTCGCCCACTTTGGGGGGGAAGAGCATAGAGATGCCGACGTACTCGCCATCCGGAGCGACCGCGACAAACTGGCATGCGGGGGTGAAGCGCACACTCTTGCGAATGCGCTCGCGCCAGTCTTCGTGGGCCATCGGCGTGTGCTCCTCGCCCTCCGGGAGCGGCACATCAGCATCGCACTCCACTTCCATATCGTGCAGCTTAATGTAGGCGTCTTCCCCTTCTTCTGCCAGAAGCGTCGCGAGATCGGTCAGGCGAATCCCGTGCTCCAGTGGCTTCTGGCGAGCCTGGGCGAAGGGGGCCAAATCCACCGTATCCACTTTCAGGCGAGACTCCCAAGCGCGCATGCACTCCACAAAGCCACGCTTGGTAAGAAAGCCTACGGAGTTTGCGTGGTCTTCGCGGGCATCGGCACCGAACTGAATAGGGTTCGTGTCGGCGACTCTCTGCGAGAGAGCCTCCAAAAGCGCCTGACCAATGCCGCGCTCGCGAAACTCCGGGAGCACATCGAGCCCCAGATTGAACTTCTGGGGATGGTAGGCCCACGACGACTGGCCGATCTTGCCCTGCGCGACGAGCTGGCCGTCTTTCTCGGCGAGGAGGCGGTGGTGGCGGATTTTTGCCTCACGCTGAGCATCGCCGGACTGGAGCTCCTCGACGGTAACCGGGTAGTCGGGCCAGACGGCGTTGTGCAGTGAGGCGAGCTTCTCGTAGTCTTGCGCGGGGTCAAAGTCTCGAATGATCACGAGTTTTCTTCTTTCAGCTTCTTCTCGTAGCTAATCCAGGCGGGGATTTTCTCAAAACCCATCGCCTCGTTGATCGAGAGCATGGCGCGGTTCTGCTGGGCGTTCCAGGTGCGAATCTCGCGCTTGCCCGCGTCTTTGGCCCACTGCACGGCGGCGAGCTTGAGCGCAGTGGCGATCCCTTTGCGCCGGTACTCGCGGCGCACCCCTGTTGCCCCCACAGAGAGAACGTCCGGCTCGCCCGCACTCTTCCAGAGAGCGCTCTCCCCCACCCAGTGGTCGCTTGCGGAGTCAGTGGCCACAAACCAGGCATCGGGCAGAAAGCTGGGGTTGCCCAGTGTGGTCTTCTCGAAGTGCTCAAAGCCAGGATCGGTCAGAACATCCGTGGAGGGCATGTCCAGCGTGATAGTCCAGTCCAGCTCCTTGAGACGCTGCTTCCAGTCCGGGACGGTTTTGGCCAGCTCCGCGACGCTACGAACGGTAATGCCTGAGTCGAGCGCCTTCTGTGCGACATCGGTGAAGGGCGCGGGATCAAAGTGTTGCGCACTCAGGCGGCTCTCCCACTCACGCATCGCCTCGGTGTAGCCTCGGTCTGTCAAAAAGCGCATGGCACGCGGCCTATCCTCACGGGCATGGGCGCGTAGTAGGATTGGGTCGTAAGGCTCCAAGGCGCTGAGAATATGCGCGTAGAGCGCTTTGCCGATTCCCTGGCCCTCCCACTCTGGCAGCACTGAGACACCGATCCCAAATTTCTGGGGATGGTACATGTCCGTGCTCTGGCCGTAATTTCCCGTCGCCACGGGGACACCGGCGACTTCTACAATAAAGCGTGCCCACTTGATCTTGGGATCACGGTTTGCATCGGAGAAGCGCAGCTCCTCGATGGTTTCGATATAGTCCGGGTAGCAGGCGTGGCCGATCGCGATTCGTGTGGCATAGTCCGTATCGCTTTGGGTATCTGGTCGAATTGTCATTGTAGTATCCTATCGCCGGAGGCGAGGCTGTTGCTAAAAACGCCATCTTGTAGGTGTGGTGCAACCGTCAGGGAATTGAGTTGGGCGGCGTAGTGCACATCGGCTTCAAGCCCTTTATCCATTAACTCGACCCCACTGCCGCAAGTCAGCAAGCGCCCATGAAGCTGTGATTTAGCGGAGAGAAATACGGCGCGTGCGGCTTTGGCTTCAGGCGACGAGGAGAGATTGCGGAGCGAGGCGATCATTGCGCCCGCACCGAGTAGATCCTCTAGGGCAAAGCGTAGCGAGCCATCGGGCCATCTCTCCCCACAGGCGATGATGGTGATGGGACTGTCTAGGGCGTGTGCTGCCGTTGCCACGGCGCTTGCATTGACAAGTGCTCCTGCAAAAATAGCCCTTGCTCCGGATGTACTCGCGGCGCGGCAACACATCGCGCCATTGGGTGAGGCAAGGGACACCGAAATCTCCCCTCCTCCGGTTATCGGGAGGAGGGGCTGGGGGAGGAGGGTAAGCGGGGACAATAAGGATGTATCCGCACCCTCTTTCCAGTGGCACGGCTCGACCGTGGCCCCGGCGGCGATATGCGCGGCAACAGTGGTAGAGAAGCGTAGGGTGTCCACGATAATCACGGCATCGCCGCGTGCGCCTGCCCGCGCTGCCCCGTCCTGACCCCAGTCGAAGCGTACAGTGTAGGCCTCCTGCTCAAACCAGGTCGTTAGATTGCCCATGCGAGGCCCTCCGGCAGAAGATTTTCGGGGGCGAACTCGATATGCAAGACGCGGCGGTGGAGTGGGCTCTGAGCGGGTGACGAGGCATGAAGGAGCAAGGGGGAAAGTACCACGGCACTGCCTGCCAGCCCCGTGCAGAGGGCTTCTGGCCTCTCCCGACGCAGTGCGGCGAGCTGCTCAGCGCTCAAAATCCCGTGACGGTGCGAGCCGGGGAGCACACGCAGCGGGCCGTTGTTTTCATCGCAGTCGTCGAGGTGCAGGCGCACAGTGATCATTTTCTCCAAGATTGCGGCGGGAGGCAGAACATGCACCACGCCCGCCTTAACTGTCCATGGCCCCCAGCCGGGCAGCTCCTGGCGCTTGGCAACAGCGATGGCACGGTCCTGGTGCCAGCCCACATGCCAGTTTGCACCGGGCACTTTATCAAAAAAGAGCGCACGCGTGGCGATGGTCGCGCCGCCCGTGAGCGCGAGAACACGCGGATCGGCGGCGACTGCCTGTACCTCGGCGAGAGTGAGGATATTGCGCTGGGCATAGACACTCTCGCCGCGCTGCGACCGACCAGCCGCACTACCATCACCCGCGCTGCCCAGAGCCGCCCGGAGCCGCTCCACCATGGGCAGAGCGAGTACCTCAGGAATAAGTTTATAGCCGTCGTCCTCAAACATCCGTGTGAGTATACCCTCACCACAGGCGAAAGGCGGTATAATGCCGCCGTGCTGGAGAATTTGCGAGGAACCGCTTTGATTGGCTGTGGTGGCATGGCGAGCCACTACCGCGCGGTCTATGCCCACTACCCACACGCGCCGTTTCGGCTGGTGGTGGATGCCAATGCCGAGGTCGCACAGAGTGTTGCCCAGGAGCTTGGAGTCGCCCACTGGTCCACGGACTGGCGCGAGGCGCTGGCCGAGGATCTTGAAATTGATGTGGTAGACATCTCCACCCCCAATCACCTGCACGAGGAGCAAGCTGTCGCGCTACTCAATGCGGGCAAGCACGTCATTATTCAGAAGCCACTCGCCCCCAGTGTTGCGGCCTGCCAGAGGATTGTCGAGGCCGCGCAGCAAAGTGGCACGCAGGCGGGCGTCTATCTTTCGGATTTAGAAGACCCCGCGGTCTGGGATCTGCGCACGATGGTAAGCAAGGGCTATTTTGGCCGCGTCACCGGGATTCGGGCACGCTACGCCCACCGGGGCGGGCTCACCGCGCCGCCAAGTGCATGGCGTGGCTCCGTCGAGAAAACGGGTGGCGGCTCGTTTATTCAGCTTGCCATTCATCATACGAATTTAGCATCGTGGCTCCTGGATGAGGAGATTGTCTCGGTGATGGGCTCTGCGAAGAACTTGATGTGCGAAAATATCGGGGGCGACGACACGGCGGCGTGCGTGGCGGAGTTTTCCGGCGGCACGATTGGGGTCTTTGAGTCCGCGTGGAACGCGGAGGGAACCTGCTTTCAGCTCTACGGCTCCGAGGGCAGTGTCACGATCCACGGCACCGAGGGCGCACGTATCGAGGGAAATGCACGGCCCTACTACGAGGGCCACGTACTGCACACGAATATCCATGGGAACTTCGGTCGCGAGGCTATCGGGGCGGGAGCCGTGCGTGGCAAGGGTGGGCAATTTGATCAGCATGTCGCGTTTCTGGAGGCCGTGCGGCGGGGGAATATGCCCGAAGTTCCTGTGGCTGTGGGGCGCACCGATGTGACGGTTTGTAAGGCTGTGATTCGCTCGGCGGAGACGGGCCGCCGTGTGACGATTCGAGAGATTTTGGAGGAAGCTTTATGATGTTATTGGCACTGCTCGCACTGGGACAGTTTACGCCCATTCCCGGCAAGAAGCCGCCTGTGACCGCGCCTAAGCTGGCAACCCCGGTACCCACACCAACCCCAGCCCCAACACAGATACCATCTACTTCTCTTCAGGGCATAACTGCCACGCCGCCGGAGCCCGCTACCTGGCGACCGACACTTCTCTGGCGCACCACAGTTAAGCGCGGGGAGGGCACGGCGGCTATTGGTAAGGAAGGGGTGTTCGTGGCCGGGGGGACAGCAGTACATCGCTTTAATAGCGAGGGG
>JANNDD010000653.1:0-2344 GCA_031387365.1 Armatimonas sp.
ATCGGATTCGTAGCGGTTGCCCTCGGTGATGTCCATGAAGATCTCTTTGTCCAGAAAGACAATAGATTCCGGCTCTAAGTAGGCGTGTACATCGGGCAGAAACGCCTCGACGAACTCGACGAAAAACGTCGTGAGCAGCTCCTTGAAGAGCCGATCATGGTCAATGCTTTCTGCGAGGACTTCGCTTGTCTGGTCTATCACATTATCTGGCATCGTAGATACTTCCGTTATTGTACCGTGCTGACAAAGCGAAAATTCGGTAAAATAGAGCCGTTCGTTGGTGAAAGAGTCACGATCATGTTGCCAAGCTTTCCCGCAATTCTCGCCCGCGAGCCACGCCCCAAGCAGCCCGACGAAAAGGCACCGACCACGCCCGTTGCTCCTGCTGTGCCTCAGGCTCCTTGGCCTCGCGCACTTTCACCGGCTTGCTCCAACGACGGCAAGCCACGCCGCACCTATGTCTTCGCCTACGGAAAGCAAGACAAGCTCCTGCGCCGCTTCTACAGCGAGGTCCTCCAGCCCGATGGCACCGTCAAGAAGCGCACCGAGACCTTCACCAACGTACCCGCTGGGGAGATGGCTGCGAGCATCCTGGGGAGATGGCTGCGAGCATCGGGTAAAATAATCACCACATGAGGCTCAATCAGGCGGAAGTTAGCGCCAGTAGTGCAAATTCTATCCGGCAAGGGCGCTCGGAGTGGCCCGATGCGGTCGCGTACCGGGAGGCGATTCAGAGTCCGGGCCTCACCCTGGGCGACCCGCTGCTCACGGGGGCCAAAGTCGCGGAGAACCGGCAAGGGCTGCCGATTGCCTACACGGGGCGCTTTGCCGTAGTCTTTCGCTTGCGCGGCCACGACGGCACGGACTGGGCGCTGCGCTGCTTTACGGCTCCACAAGACAGCTACGGGATCACACGAGGTACGCGCTACCGGCTGCTCGCCACACAGATCGCGACTTTAGAGGATGTCTTTGTTCCGTTTCGCTTTGTGGAAGGCGGAATGAGGATTGCGGGCAAGTGGTACCCGACCATTGCGATGCGCTGGGCTCAGGGCGTGACTCTGGGGCGCTGGGTGGAGCAGAACCGGGATAACCCCGAGCGGCTGCGGCGACTGATTGGAACACTGGGGACACTGCTCACGCGCTTAGAGGCGGCTGGAATGGCGCACGGCGACTGGCAGCACGATAACCTGCTGATCTCTGAGGACGGCAGCCACGTTACGCTCGTCGACTACGATGGCATGTTTGTCCCCGGGCTGGAAGGCTATCCGTCGCCGGAGCTGGGGCATGCGAACTACCAGCACCCAGAGCGCCAGGTCCAGCACTTTGGGGTGGGGTTGGATCGGTTTGCGTGCCTGGTGATGCAGACCGCCTTGCTCGCGATTGCTCGCGATCCGAGCCTGTGTGTTAAGTTTGGCGATGGTGAGAGTCTACTTTTTAAGGCGGCGGATCTGCGAGACCCGGTCGGCTCGCCTGTCTTTGCGGCACTACGGGCGCAGGCGGAGCTAGATCGCGACGAAGCGCTTGCGGAGTCTCTGGCACGCCTTCAGGACGCACTGGAGCACGGCCCTGACTCTGCCCTACTGCCGGTCATCTCCACCGACGAGCCCAAACCGCTACCCATTGAGCTGGTCGGCCCTCCCGAGCCGACCGTTCAGGAGCGCCATGAGAAAGCGGATAATATTGACTGGATCAAGACCTACAGCGAAGTGGTTACCCATGATAAGTGGTGGCAGGCGGGGACGAGCTACCGTGCCGCCGGTCAGCGCCAGGCGACCCGAGATGTCTTCCGCTACCTAATCCAGCTTAATGAGCAGGTATTTGCCGAGAAAGAGCGACAGAATATTCTCCTGGTACGTGCTGCTCTGGCGGCAGTTGTCGTCCTGACCGGCTTGCTCGCTCAGGCGATCGGGGGGACGACGTTGCTGCCGCTCCTTATTCTGCTCTGGCTGGTCAACGCCCTCGGGATCGGCTATGCCAACTGGCCTCGTCGGAAGCTGCTGGATGAGCTGACAGCGGAGATGGCCAAGATGACCCAGCTTGCTGCGGAGCGCAAAGTCCGGGTGGCCACCCGCAGCGGGGGGACATCCCCGCAAGCCCTGCAAGCTGCGCAGGGGGCACAGGCCGACTACGTGGCGGAGAAGCTACGGCAGGTTCCTATCAATCGGGTCATTACCATAGACGGAATGCCGGTTCACACGAAGCGCGAGCTGGCGGTGGCGGGGATCACCAATGCACTGGATCTCTCTCGTCGAACAACTCTGCCGGGAGTTCCCCAGCACCAGATCACTCTCTTGCAGACCTGGTGCCGCGAGATGGAAAAAGAGTTCGAGGACGAGTGGCGCAA
>JANNDD010000660.1:0-2219 GCA_031387365.1 Armatimonas sp.
GGGGGGAGGGAGGGCAGAGAGGGCCACACAAACGCCCAGTGTTTTTCGTAGACCGCACCCTCGGCGAGCCACTGCTTGACCGTCGCGATCTGCGCTGTGGTGAGGGATTTCTTGCTGTGCACTGGCGGCATGTGGAGCGACGAGCTAGGCTTGGCGGTGATACGCGCCAGCAATGCCTTTTTTGTCGCCGCGTTGGTCTGGTCGAGCCGCAGACCCGCTTGTCGCGAGCCAGGATCAGGGCCATGGCACAGAAAGCAGTTCTCGGCGAGAATCGGGCGAATCTCTCGGGTAAAGCTAATTTTCGCCTTTGGCGGCGCCGCCATGGCAAGTAGAGAAAGTGCCAGCGGCAGCGATGCCGCGAAAAAGAGATAGGCTCGGTTCACCACTAGATTCTACCTGAGAAGCTCCAGAAGCGGGGGATTCTCTGCGAGAGCGCGGCGGGCGTACTTGCGGAGCTTGCCCACCTCACGCCCCAGCGCCGCAAGCGCGTCGCGCTCCGGAGGCGTGGGCTCCTTCGCTAACCCCTGGTCCTTTTGCTCCTCAATCGAACCAAAGAGCGTGCGCGTGCGGGCAAGAAGCGCCGCGAGTGCGTTCAGATCCGCTGGCGAGTAGTCGCACGTTGCTTTCAGCGCCCTCTGAATCTCGGGGTTCTTGCGCACCCCCTCCACGAGGCGCTCAGTGCGCAGGAAAAGGTCGTTGATACTCTGTAGGGTATACCCACGGTCTCGCTTGGGTGATGCTGTCATCGTAAATCTTTATCCCCCTCGGATAACACATCTGTTGTATCATTTCTGAGCGTTGTGAGAGTCGCGCGGTACAATACCCGCACGATGCGCCGCTTAGATTTCCGTTCCACCGCTCCCGTGAGAGCCACTCTCGACTCCGCCCGTGCCCTCTTCGACTCGCGTTTTTCCGACATTCAGGAGACGGCAGAGCAGACCGTCCGCGAGATTCTTGCGGCGGTCAAATCCGAGGGCGACGAGGCAGTTCTACGCTACACGCGCCGCTTCGACTACGCCGATGCGAGTGCGCTGCGCGTCCCGGAGGCCGCGATTGCTTCCGCAGTCGCGCGGATTCAAGCCACCCCGCTCTGGGCGGCGATGGAGAGGTCTTCGGTGCGCATTGCAGACTTTCACCAGCGCCAATTGAAAGAGTCGTGGGTCACTCTGGGAACTCCGGGCGAGACACTGGGGCAGAAAATCTCCCCGCTGCGACGTGTGGGCACCTACATTCCAGGCGGCGCGGCAGCCTACCCCTCGACGGTGCTGATGGTGGGAATCCCGGCAAAAGTGGCGGGGGTGCGCGAGCGTGCACTGGCCACACCACCCTCCAAAGAGACGGGCTTGCCGCCCGATGGTACGCTGGCAGCGGCGTTCCTGGTGGGGATCACGGAGATTTATGCCATCGGCGGGGCGCAGGCGATCGGTGCACTGGCCTACGGCACGGCAAGCGTGCCGCGTGTGGACAAGATCGTCGGGCCGGGCAATGTCTATGTGAATCTCGCCAAGCGCCAGGTCTTTGGCACGGTGGGAATTGACATGCTGGCTGGGCCGAGCGAAGTCGCAGTACTGGTAGATGCCAGCACCGATCCGGAGACGGCAGCGCGCGAGCTTATCTGCCAGACCGAGCACGACCCGCTCAACTCCGCGCTGCTTGTAGGCTGTAGCGAGCCTCTCCTCAGCGCCGTCCTTGCCGCCATTGAGCGCCAGCTTACCGACCTTCCCCGCGCCGAGATTGTTCGACGAGCGCTGGCCGAGCGCTCGTTTCTGGCGATTACGGAGAACCTAGACCAGGCGATCTCCGTGGTGAACGCCTACGCACCGGAGCACCTACACGTGCTGTGCGCCGAGCCATGGGCGGTGCTTTCGCGCATCGAAAATGCCGGCGCGATTCTGCTCGGGCCACACACCAATGCCGCACTGGGCGACTATGTCGCTGGGCCGAGCCACACGCTCCCGACGGCAGGCTGCGCACGGTTTGCGTCGCCACTGAGCGTGGACGATTTCCTCAAAAAGTCCAGCATTCTCTACTTCGATGCCGAGACTGCAAGTGCACTGGCCGAGACCGCGCAGCTATTTGGGCGCTACGAAGACTTAGTGGGCCACGCACGGGCGGCGGTTTAATACCGCCCACACGACCGTGGGCGTCTGCGGGCGCTACGCGCCATAATGTCGCTCCGCGACTCCGAAACCTCGGCAGTCGCGGAGCGACATCCCAGC
>JANNDD010000677.1:0-10509 GCA_031387365.1 Armatimonas sp.
ATTCAAGGGGAACTCGATCAGATCACCCGTAAAGAGAAAGCAGTAATCGAGGCCCAGATCGCGGGAATTAGTGCTGGAGCTGATCCTGCCGCCTATGCCTCTGTGTTCATGGAGATACGCAAGAAGCGCGACGCGCTGAAAGCCCGCCTCGCGTTCCTCACCACATCCACTGCCACAAAAGGGCCGACTATGGAAGAAGAGGCCAATGCGCTAATCACCAACCTAGGCGGGCTGGTCGAGGAGCTACTGACGGCGGCGGAGCTGACAGCAGGAGAGAAGCAGGGACTTTTGTCCAAGCTGATTTCTCAGATCGTCCCCGATGAAGCGGGAGAGAATCTGCGGATTGATATACCCGGTGCGGAAACTGTCAGCGTCATCTGGGTGTCATCGGTGTAGTGTCCCGGCGTAAACCCTGCCCGCTTGCGGTAGTGCCTGCCGTTGTTCTCACGCTCCACAACCTCGGGAGTCTCAAACTCAAAACCTGCGCCGTAGGCATCGCCTACAGCAACAGAAAGAAGAATACGAGGGGTGACTTTCGCATTATCCATAATATTGTTATCATAACACATATATCGCCTTTCCGCCGATTGAATCAACGGAAAGTTGAGGTATTTCGTTTGTTCGGGCATAATAGATACGTGCAATATGAACGCTGTCGTTTCAGGGGTTGGATAGGGGGGCTGATGCCCTTGTTGCTTCTGGGCGCGGGACTGGTCGGAGCGAGCCGTGCGACCCAGCAGACCGCGCGTCAATCTTCGCCGGTTGCGCTGGCACCGTTCGTTCAGCAGTATTGTGTTGCCTGCCACAATAGTCGCAATAAGGCAGGTGGGCTAGCACTGGATGCCGCCAGCAAGCAGACCATTGACCGGCACCCTGAGGTTTGGGAACGCGTCGTTCGCCAGCTTCGTGCCCGGCAGATGCCGCCGGTTGATCAAAAACGCCCCGATGAGCGCAGCTATGAGGCGATCGCTCTAGGGCTGGAGAACGCGCTAGATCGGACGGCAGCGGCGCATCCCGAGCCGGGGCGCACCGAGACCTTCCGACGTTTGAACCAGACCGAGTATCAAAACGCCATTCGCGATCTTCTGGCACTGGAGATTGATGGGGCCGCGCTTCTACCACGCGAGACTGCCAGCAATAAATTTGATAACGTGGCGGTGGGCGACCTCTCCCCCACTCTGATGGATCGCTATCTCTCCGCAGCACAGAAGATCAGCCGTCTGGCCGTGGGTTCGCCGGGACGCACTCCCGGAGGCGACACGATTCGGCTTCCCGCGGATCGCACACAAGAGGAGCACGTCCCTGGCTTGCCGATTGGCACGCGTGGCGGGACACTTATTCCCTATACTTTCCCTTTAAGTGGCGAGTACGAAATTTCGATTCGTCTTAGTCGGGATCGCAATGAAGAGGTCGAGGGGCTGAAGGAACCACATGAGCTAGAGCTGCTGCTGGATCGAGAGCGGCGCGGCCTATTTACGATTCGTCCGCCGCGCAACGGCGAGGGGCACACGCAGGTGGATCAGCACCTGAAGCAGCGCATCACTGTGACCGCGGGATCACACCAGCTGGGCGTGACGTTTGTGAAGAAGCCATCCACACTTCAGGAAACCAAACGGCAGCCCTACCAGGCCCACTTCAACCTGCACCGCCACCCGCGTCTCTCCCCCGCCGTCTTCCAAGTTTCGATTACCGGGCCGTACGATGCGAAGGGGCCAAGCGACACACCCAGTCGCCGCCGCATCTTTATCGCTCACCCCAAAAACCCCGGTGAGGAAGATGCCTGCGCCCGACGGATTCTTTCTCAGCTCATGCGACGAGCATATCGGCGTCCGGTCACCGCAGACGACTTAAAGACGCCTCTGCGGCTCTTCCATCAGGCTCGCACTGAGGGCACGTTCGAGAGTTCTATTGAAATGGCGCTCAGTGCGATTCTGGTATCGCCGAACTTTTTGTTCCACATCGAGCAGGATCCACCAGGGCTTGCACCGAGGACGGCTTATCCTCTCAGCGACATTGAGCTCGCCTCTCGGCTGTCGTTCTTTCTGTGGAGCAGTATTCCCGACGACACGCTACTCACTCTGGCGGAGCGCAAGCAGCTCAGCCGTCCGCCGGTGCTAAAGGCTCAGGTACTACGCATGCTGGCCGATCCACGCGCGGGCACACTGGTAACGAACTTCGCCGCGCAGTGGCTCCACCTGCGCAACTTGGACTCGGTGACCCCAGATCTACGCCAGTTTCCCGACTTTGATGACAACCTCAGGCAGGCGTTTCGTCAGGAAACAGAGCTATTTTTCGAGAGCATTCTGCGTGAGGATCGCAGCGTCCTCGATCTGCTGAGCGCCAACTACACCTATCTGAATGAGCGGCTGGCCAAGCACTACAGCATCCCCTATATTTACGGTAGCCACTTTCGCCGTGTCACGCTGACGAATAACCGTCAACGCGGTGGACTGCTACGTCAGGGGAGCATTCTGACGGTCACGTCCTACGCCACGCGCACTTCTCCGGTGATCCGTGGCAAGTGGGTTCTGGAAAACCTGCTGGGTGTGCCACCGCCAGCGCCACCCGACAATGTGCCCGCACTGAAAGACAACACCGTGGCGGCAAATCTGACGGGGCGCGAGCGGCTCGCCGAGCACCGCGCCAATCCGGCGTGCCGAAGCTGCCACAGCCGGATGGATCCGGTTGGTTTCTCGCTGGAGAACTTCGACGCCATTGGGCGGTGGCGAGAGATTGAGGCGGGCGGGCGGATAGACGCGAGTGGCGGCCTGCCCGACGGCAGCCAGTTTACCGGAGTGACCGGGCTGGAGCAGGCACTGCGCAAACGCCCCGAGCAGTTCGTCCGCACACTGACAGAGAGACTCTTGATGTTCGGCCTAGGACGCATCGTAGACGAAAAAGATGCACCTGCTGTCCGAAACATCGTTCGGCAAGCAAAGGCCGATAACTACCGATTCTCGTCCTTTATTGTGGGAATCGTGAACAGCACTCCGTTTCGAATGAGGAAAATGCCATGATGATTACTAAACGCGCTCTGCCACGCAGGGAGCTACTGCGCGGTGCGGGAGCCACGCTGGCGTTGCCGTTGCTCGATGCGATGGTAGCACCGATGACAGCGCTGGCAGCGACACCCGCTGACCCCGCGCGCCTGCGCCGCCTGGGGTTTGTCTTCATGCCAATGGGCTCGGACATTACGCGCTGGACACCACCTGATGCCACGCGGCTCGACCGTCTCTCCCCCACTCTGAGCCCTCTGGAGAAGCTCAAGAACGAGGTTTGCATCATCAGCAATCTGGAGCTGCTCAATGCCTACCCAGGCACGCACTCGTCGTCCAACTCCGCTTTTCTGAGCGCCGCCAAGGCCAAGCACACCGAGAGCACCGATTACTATCTTGGCACGACGGTAGATCAGATCGCGGCCAAACAGCTTGGTAAAGAAACGCAGCTGCCATCGCTGGAGCTCTCGATGGATCTACTTTCAACTGTCGGTCAGTGCGATAATGGCTTTGCCTGTGTCTACCAGAACTGTCTGTCGTGGTCGTCACCCACAACACCGCTTCCTGCCGAGGCGCATCCGCGTATCGTCTTTGAGCGTCTGTTTGGTGAGGGCGGGAGCCTGGCCGAGCGCCACGCGGCGCTGAAGAAACGGGCGAGCCTGCTCGATGCCGTCAGCGAGGACTTCGCCCGCCTGAAGCGTCAGCTCGGCCCCTCTGACCGTGCCCGAGTGAGTAGCTACTTAGAGAGCATTCGAGAAGTCGAGCTACGAATACAAAAAGCAGAGGGTGATACGAAACAAAATGCCCTGCCGGATCTGGACCGCCCTGTAGGAGTGCCCGCTGCCTACGCTGACCATGCCAAGCTCATGTTCGACCTACAGGTGCTGGCGCTCCAGGGCGATATCACCCGCGTGGTCACCTTTCAGCTGGCACGCGAGACTAGCAATCGCACCTATCCCGAGATCGGTGTCCCCGAGGCGCACCATCCGCTGACGCACCACGGCAACGACCCAGACAAGATCGCCCGCATGGCGAAGATCAACCAGTTTCATGTCTCGCTGTTTGCCTACTATCTGGAGCGCCTGAAAGCGACGCGCGAGGGCGAGGGCTCGCTCTTAGACCACTCGCTGGTGTTGTACGGCAGTGGGATGGGCAACCCCAATGTCCACGACCACCGAAATCTGCCGATTATTGTGGCCGGGGGAGCGGCGGGCAAGATGCAAGGCGGACGGCATATCAAGTACGACAAGCCCACGCCGCTGGCGAACCTGCACTTAACCCTACTCGACAAAGTCGGGGTTCGCCTCAACCAGTTTGGCGACAGCAACGGCAAGATGGACGCGCTCTTCGAGCCGCTAGCAGTATGAAACGCACCGAAGGCCGACTCACCTCTCCTCCCCTGCCCTCCTCTCCCGGGCGCTCATTCTTCGCTAGTAAAGGAGGGAGCCCGAGGGTGGATTTCCCCTTTCCCAGTGAGGTACGAACGCCCGGGAGAGGGGTTAGGGGAGAGGTTGATGGGCTTGGGGAGAAGTTAGCGTCGCTCGCCGATGCGGTGGAGAGGCAAGACCGACCACGCATTCAGGCCCTGCTTCAGAAAGGCGCTCGGGTCAATGCGGCTCAGGCCGACGGCATGACCGCTCTGCACTGGGCGGCTCACCACAATGACTTGGCGACGGCAAAGCGGCTTATCACAGCGCACGCCGATGTGAGCGCCACCAATCGCTACGGTGTGAAGCCGCTCTCTCTGGCCTGCACGACGGGCAACACGGAACTGGTCGAGCTGCTCTTGCAAGCGGGAGCCGATCCCAACACCACGCTCACGGGTGGGGAGTCCGCGCTCATGACCGCCGCACGTACCGGTCAAGTCGGGCCGGTACGTACACTGCTCGCTCGCAAAGCCAATGTCAATGCAAAAGAGAGCCACGGTCAGACCGCACTGCACTGGGCGGCAGCGGAGGGACACGCCGCTGTCATGCAGCTTCTGATCCAGGCGGGCGCGGACTTCAAGACGCCGCTCCCCTCGGGCTTTACGCCGCTGTTTTTCGCCGTGCGTGAGGGCCACCGGGACGCGGTCCAGGTACTCCTGAGAGCTGGCATTGATGTAAAGGAAGTGATGCAGACGCAGCGAACCGGCGGCAAAGCCCCGCGCAAAGGAACCAGTCCGCTGCTTCTTGCGGTGGAAAGTGCGCACTTCGCCTTAGCCGTAGACGTGCTCAAAGCCGGTGCCGATCCCAATGATCAGCGCTCTGGGTACAGCGCGCTGCATGCCCTCACCTGGGTACGCAAGCCCAACACGGGCGACGGCCCCGATGGCGACCCACCGCCCCTCGGATCAGGAGCGATGAGTGATCTGCAGTTTGTGCGGGAGCTGGTCACTCGTGGCGGCAATGTTAACGTACGCCTTAAGAGTGGCGACTCCGGACGCGGCAAGCTCAGCGAGATCGGTGCCACGCCGTTTCTCTTTGCCTCCCACACCGCCGATCTTGCTCTAATACGTCTGCTGGTGGAGCTAGGAGCCGACCCCAAAATTCCCAATGTGGACAGCTGCCCCCCCTTGGTGGTCGCCGCGGGGTTTGGCACCCAAGCCCCCGGTGAGGAAGCAGGCACAGAAGAGGAGATGATCGAGGTTCTGACGTACTTACTGAAGCTCGGTGCCGATATTAACGCCGTTGACAAAAACGGCGAGACGGCGATGCATGGGGCGGCCTACAAGAACGCTCCGAAAGTGGTTGCTTTTCTGGCGAGCCACGGCGCGGACAGCAAGATCTGGAACCGCCCCAACAAGTACGGCTGGACCCCGCAGCAGATCGCGGAAGGCAACCGACCAGGTGTCTTCAAACCCTCCCCCGAGACTCTCGCCGAGCTCAAGCGTGCCCTAGCCACCCGTTAAGTCCTGCCACGGCGGGTACAATACCGGCAAATGGCTAAAACACTCGTTCTCCTCGATGGCAACTCGCTGCTTTTCCGGGGCTTTTTTGCGGTGCGCTCGCTCACCAACTCCAAGGGTCTGCCCACCAACGCGCTCTTTGGCTTCACACAGATGCTGCTGGGCGTGACAGAGAAACACCACCCCGACCTGATGTTCTGCGCCTGGGACACGCACGAGCCCACGTTTCGGCACGAGCTGTTCACCGAGTACAAAGGCACACGCCAGGACACGCCCGATGACTTGATTCAGCAGGGACCGTATGCCCGCCGCCTCGCCGATGTCTTTCGGGCGATCTCACTGGAAGCGCCCGGCTACGAGGCCGACGATATTATCGGGACGCTCGCCACGCAGGGCAAAGCGGCGGGCTACGACGTGCTGATTGTGAGTGGCGACTCCGACATGCTGCAGTTAGTCCAGCCCGGCATCCAAGTGCTCACCACCATTAAAGGCATCACGGACACAGTGCTCTACGACGAGGCTGCCGTGGAGGCGCGCTACGGCCTCAAGCCCCTCCAGCTCACGGACTACCGCGCACTCAAAGGCGACTCCAGCGATAATATCCCCGGTGTGCCCGGCATCGGCGAGAAAACTGCCACGACACTGTTGCAAGCCTTCCCCACCGTAGAGGAGCTTGAGGCACGGCTTGGCGAAGTGACGCCCACTCGCATCCAGGAGAAGATCCGCGAGAACTTAGATAAGATGCGCCTCTCGAAGTATCTGGCGGTGATTAAGAAAGACATTCCCTTGCCCGAGGCCGCTGCGCTCCCCACTCCCGAAACCTGCCCGGACTACTCCCCGGACTACGCGGCGATAAAAGTATTCTTCGATGAGCTGGAGTTCCGCACTCTCGCGCGGCGGGTGGAGGCACTCAATACAAGCTCTTCGACCAGCCCCCCCCGCCCCCGCCCGGCGGGGGAGCCGGAAGCGGAGGCGATGGCGGAGGCAAAGGCGGTCTTGCTGACCGTCACCGAAATCGAAACCGATGCCGATGTGGCGGAGCTGCTTGCTACGGCAAAGGCGGCGGACAAGGTTGGCATTCGGTTGCACACCGATGACGCCTCAGCGCTAGACGCGGTTCTCTATGGGGTTGCCATCGCCACCGGCGGCGAGCGCGTATTTTACTGGCCGATAGCCCGTCCTGCCCCAACCCGTGCGAGCGACGAGCTAGGCGGGCTCTTCAACACAAATCCTCCCCTCCCTCCCGTTATCGGGAGGGAGGGGCCGGGGGAGGGAGGGGAAACCAGCGCTGGAGCAGCGCTCACACTCTTCACCAACCCGGCTATCGGCAAGCTGACCTATGATGGACGAACCGACCTCACGGTTCTTTCACGGTACGGTATCAGTGTTTCCTCGCTTGCCTTTGATGCGGAACTCGCCGCCTATCTGCTCTTTGCGGGGCAGCGGGCGACCTATCCTTTGCGGGACATCGCGCAGAACCTGGCGGGGCGCGAGTTGCCACCAGCGCTAGAGAAGAAAGAGCGTACAACACTCGACTCTCTGACCGTGTTTGAGCGCGATAAACAACTGGCGATTGCCTCAGCGGAGGCGATTTTTGCACTGGAAGAGGCGCTGGCTCCACGGCTCGAAAAAGACAAGCTGGCGGCGCTCTTGCAGACCCTGGAGCTGCCGCTGGTGCCCGTTTTAGCCGAGATGGAGCGCACGGGGCTTCTTCTGGACACCGTCTTGCTGGGCAAGCTTGCGGCGGAGATGGGGAGCCAAGTCACTACCCTAGAAAAGGTAATCCACGAGGAGGCCGGGGTGGTGTTTGCAGTAAACTCGCCCAAGCAGCTCGCGGAAGTGCTCTTTGAGACGCTGAAGCTGCCGTCGGGGAAGAAGACCAAGACGGGCTACTCGACCGATGCGGATGTGCTGGAGCCGCTTGCGCTGGAGTACCCAATTGTGGCAAGTGTGCTGCAGTATCGTGAGCTGGCGAAGCTCAAGAGCACCTATGCCGATGCGCTACCCGCACTGGTACGCTCAGACGGGCGCGTGCACACGTCGCTGAACCAGACCGTCGCGGCGACCGGACGCCTGTCGTCGTCGAACCCCAATCTTCAGAACATCCCTATTCGCACCGCTATTGGCCGAGAAATTAGGAAAGCATTTGTCGCGCCACCCGGTCGGATTCTGCTCTCGGCGGACTACTCCCAGATCGAGCTTCGCATCTTTGCCCACGTGGCCAACGACACGGACATGCGGGCGGCGTTCTCGTCAGGCGAGGACATCCATAAGTACACGGCGAGCAAAGTCTACGGTGTCGCGCCCGGCGATGTCACTTCCGATATGCGACGCGCGGCCAAGACAGTGAACTTTGCGGTGCTCTATGGCATCTCGGACTTTGCGCTAGCGCGGCAGCTCAAGATTCCCCAGAGTGAGGCTAAAGCCTTGAAAGAATCCTATTTCGCGCGCTTCCCGGGCGTGAAGGTGTACTTAGACTCCACGATAGAGTTTGCGCAGAAGAACGGCTATGTCCAGACACTCTTTGGCCGACGGCGCTGGATTCCAGACATCAACAACAGGGTGTTTAACTTCCGTCAGGCAGCGGAGCGTGCGGCGGCGAACATGCCGATTCAGGGGCTGAGTGCGGACATCATGAAAAAAGCGATGCTCTCGGTCTCAGCGATGCTCAAGCAAACGCACCTCCCCGCACTGCTCCTCTTGCAAGTGCATGATGAGCTGCTTTTTGAGGTAGACAAAGACACGGCAGGCGAGCTTGGGTCTCAGGTGAAGGCATGCATGGAAAATGCCTACGCGCTGTCGGTGAGCCTGGACGTCGAGGTAAAAACAGGACTGTCATGGGGAGAGACAACAGTTATAGGGTGAACCGAAAAACAAAGCTTGCTGGCGTAGTACACTCCAGCAAGCTTTGTTTTTTAATTTACAGACGACAAGGAATAGCCCGTAGGGGGATCGAACCCCTGGTCTCCTCCGTGAAAGGGAGTGGGCCAAATTTCATCAACAAGTACCCCTCTGTAGAGGAGGATAAGCTGTGTTTTGTACTCGATTTTCGTAAAAAGATGTGTACTTTCTACGACCTCTCTATTTTTTTAGATTCCTGATATGACTCACTGACAAAACCGACAAAACCCTTTCTCGTAGTTAGCAGCAATACTCCCCTACCCAGTCTCCTGTGGGGAATCGTCGTCGCGAAGATCCGAATCTTCGTCCTGATCCATCTCCGAAGCTTCGCTCCACATGGCCGGTGCACGTCCATGCCGGACACCCACCACATGAAGAGTTTCGGGAACACGGTCTCCGTCGCCATCGATCAGCCAGAAGAACACGTACCAGACACCCATCGAGGAAAGGCGCGAGCGCTTCTTGGTGGTCTCGAACTTGACTCGGTAAGTGGGACGTGACAGAGCGAGCGAGGCGTCTTCGTTGGTGGTCGGTGGAAAGCCCCGCTCTATGTCTTCTGGAATCTTGCGGCACAGGTCGTCAAGGCACTGGTCATAGGCATCGTTAAAGCGATCTGCCGCATCGTCTGAGAGCTTCTCCAGAATGCCCCAGATGACCTTTTTAGCATCATCTGATTCTTCGGCGGATAAGGGAAAGCTCACGCAGCCCTCTCCAGCCGTCTCTTGAGAATCATTTCCCTGCGCTCGGCACTGTTAGCCTTTGCATCGCTCACGCGGCCTGCGTCAATGTCCGCAGCGCCTCGCTTGAGGGCTTCAATATCGTCAGGGGTGAGTTTGTAGTCGTCCTCTTCTTCCTCTTCCGCGCCGTCGAGCAGCTCATCGAGCAGCTCATCAAGAGGCATACCGCGTTTCTCGGCAAAGCGAAGCAGACGCGCCCCGGTCTCTGGTTTTTCAAGTGTCAGTGTCATGGTTTTGCCTTTCCGTCGTTTTTGTAGGAGTCCGCATCCTCGGCTTCTACGCGCTTGACTTCTGCGACTGCTGCATCATAGAAGGCTCTGTGTTTTTTCTTGATGTAGGCGTCTACTTCTTCGGAGTCCGGCCCAGGGCTACACCGATGAAGGGGCGCGATCATTCTTATCCAAGAGTAGTTATTCACGGCCTCCTTGAAGGGGAGAGGAGTCTTTCTCCCATGGGCGTAAGGTTCCTCCAGCCTGATCGGGAACGGGTCAGGGCCACATGTGAAAACCAAGGTGATCGTTTCGAGCTTCTTAGGCGCAGGGGTCGGGCAGACGCTTATGGGCGCAGGGGAAGCAGGGGCATGCCCGTAGCACACGTAGCGATGATTTCTCCAGGGCGAAGCGATCAAGCTCCCCAGCCCTACAGAGGCCGCGATACCCAGCAGGGTGAGAGCGAAGATTCGCCCTTTCGCAGAGGCAACCGTAGGGCCACTTTGTTCAAATTGGCTTTCCCTGATAGATTTAACATCTTCTGATGAATCATCTTTTCGTAAAAACAAAAAATGGTGTATCAAAGGATAAATTATTAATAAGATATACACAAATGTTAGCATACCTCTATCTGCTATTTCAGATTTAATACTTATTAATATACACATAGACAAAGTTAAAATTATTCCTTTTATTGAATTGTCTCTAAATCTTACAAAGCATTTACAATTCAATAGAAACACTGTTAGGGATATAATTCCTACTATTACTGAAAACAT
>JANNDD010000679.1:0-1266 GCA_031387365.1 Armatimonas sp.
GGACTTCCGCGATCAGAAGTGGTCCTTCACCGAGCTTCCCGTCGCCGCACAGGGCTTCGAGACCTGGCAACCTACCCCAAGGCGCGGCTTCGGTGCGGCCTACGGGGAAGCCACATTTGACCTCGACGGCCAGCCGTTCACGCTCTCGACTCAGATTCGTATCTTTGGAAAAAAATCATGAACAAACACTACCTTATCGGAGTGCTAGCGCTTGCCACAGCTTCGGTGGCGCTGGCGCAGCAAGTGCTGGGCCTGCGGATAAATGGCAAGATAGTGGCAGGGGGAGCGCTGGTCTACAAAGGCAAGACCTACGTCTCCGTTGATGCCCTTAAAGCAGCGGGCGTCGGAGTAAAGAGCACCGCAGGCGGTGTCGAGCTGACGTTTCCTACCGCAGCCACGACGAGTACGGGCGCGGGGGGAGCGGGCCAGCAGACTGGAGTGGAGGGAAAAGCGGGAGAGTGGCTCTTCAATGGCATCTGGCGCTTCCAGGTGATGAGTATCCAGAGGGCCGATCCCACCACGGACGGTGCAGGCTGGAAAGCGAAAGTGGAGATTCGCAACGGCACCAAGCTCGGCGGCTATGCGCCAGGTGGCACGGGCTGGAGCGGAATGACGCTCGTGCTCGAAGACGGCAACTCAATCCCCGCACGCTCCGATGCCCCCGAGCTGCGGGATGGTGCGCTAGCCCAAGGCGCGGGCAATTCCCAGACCGTTTTATTCGAGACGGAGTCCAAAAGCAAGCCCGTGCGCCTAATCCTACGCTTCGATCCCAAGGGCCTAGAAGGCACCCCGCCCAGCCTCCGCTTCACCGTCCCCGACCCCAGCTTTCGGGTTGATATCCGCGCAATTGTCCGGCCCAACTGCGAGTGAGATCAAGGTCGAAACCGCAGGCCGCAATCTGGGCATCCGGTGGCGCGTCGGATGTGGCATAATGTGAAGGTGAAAGACTGGACTCCCATCCAAGAGCGCTACTTGCGCGATGCCATCCCCATTCGCTTGGGCGGGCTCGCCTCTGATCTGTCGCGCATCAAGTCTACTGCCCCCAACGAAGCCAACCAGAGCGTCGTCGCCGGGCTTTTAGACGAGTCCAAGCACTTCATCGAGTGGACGGCACACGAGACGGAGATCGAGACAGCAGGCTACCTCGCCAAGCTGCAAATCGAACTCGCCCTCTGGCAGCGCCAGCTCCCCGACCGCTGGCAAAACCCCAAAGACCGCCAGCGCCTCGCCAACCAAGCAGCCACGTGGTCACAACAAGTTCTAGAA
>JANNDD010000738.1:0-1213 GCA_031387365.1 Armatimonas sp.
CCGTCCAGAGAACGCTCCAAAAGCTCTTGCTTAGAACGCAAACGCCCCTTGGCAAGTTCCGCCATCTCCGAAGCACTGGCTTTGCCTTCCACGAGAGCCGCTAGCATTGCACGACCCGAGACCCCCATCACGTCGGTGGCAACACTGGCAAGTTTAATGTTCATCCCTTCCAGTGTCTTCTGAACCCGATTGACCAGAGTCGCTCGCTCCCGGATGAAGTTGGCTCGGTGGCGACACAATTCGCGAAGCTCACGCTGAGGAAGTGGAGGGATAAAGCTCTTACGAAGCAAGCCACACTGAAGCAACTGAGCTATCCACTCTGAATCTTTAACATCGGTCTTGCGTCCAGGCACTTGCTTAATGTGATAGGCATTGACCAGCCAGAGTTCAAAGTTGTTCTCCAGCAGATTGTAGACGGGCTTCCAATACTCGCCCGTGCTCTCCATAGCGACCTGGGCAATGCCCACTTCCGCCAGCCAATCCGAGAGTTCCAGCAGATCGGCTGTCATGGTGGCAAAGGTTCGTACTTGCTGAATCTCTTTGCCATCAGGTCCGGGAAAAACGCGGCAAGCGACGACACTCTTCTTGTGAACGTCGAGTCCTGCACAATGGGAAAAGAGGGTATCCATAAAGGCTCCTTGTCTCTTGAGAATCTTGTGTTTGACGAACTGACGTGGGCACCTGTGTTGAAAATTCTGGTTTGCGTCCTTGAGGCGCAGAGCATGCCCTAAGCCTGCTCCTTGTGAAAACGCCTTTATGACAATCGGTGGTGCTTAAAAGTGCCCCGGTCTGACTGTTGCTCGGAATCGCATCACCAAGGAGAAAACGACCTCTGTGCCAGTCCATCCTAGCTATGCTACCTTGCTAAGCCTGGATTTTCATGCTCGGTGGTGAAGCATCTTCATGAAGACTGTTGTGCTGAAGGCGGCGTCAAGTGCCTGAACGCGGGAGGGATCGAGCCAGGAAAGGCGCGCCCCGTCCCGGCTGGTGAAGATGATCTCCCACATGGGGGTTACTCCTGTTTGGTGGTTGTCTTGGTGACTTGGCCCTGAGGGTTGATGGTGTGGGCAACGAGGAAGGACGTGACGAAGCCGGTCGCGCCATCGTCTGTTTGTGCGTTTGCCGCTGTATCGTAGGCACGAATCCGGAAGCCCGTGAGGTTGCCTGATCCGTCGTAGGTGAAGTCTCGGCAGACCTGGTTGAGTCCGGTGAG
>JANNDD010000730.1:0-4769 GCA_031387365.1 Armatimonas sp.
AGCACCCCGACCGTTGTCTGAAAAGTGATGTCTCCCGTTGCATTGACACAGACCACGGGGCAGCCTGGCTCGGCGAACTCCGCGAGTACCTGGCGGCACGCCCCGCACGGCGAACCGCCATCGCGTGTCGCCACCGCCACCGCCGTGACCGTGCGCGCTCCCGCTGCGACTGCCGAGAAAATGGCGGTGCGTTCGGCGCAGTTGCAGAGCCCGTAGCTGGCGTTCTCGACGTTGCAGCCTGAAAACATGCCTACATCTGTGGAAATCGCTGCCCCAACACAGTAGTTAGAATAGGGGGCATAGGCACTTTCCCGGGCATGAAGTGCAAGAGAGATTAGCTCCGTTATCATTGTTCTTATTCTATCGCCCTTCCAAAGTGCGATACACTGCTGGCTTGGTATGGCGACACTTTTATCTGCACAGGCAATCGAGGCTCGGAGCGCGGGCCGGACGCTCTTTACAGGGCTCACATTTGGGATCGAGGACGGCGAGCGGCTGGGGCTGATCGGTCCCAATGGCACGGGTAAGTCCACTCTGCTCAAGGCTCTTGCGGGAATAGGGCAGCTCAGCGGCGGGACACTCTCGATGCGGCGCGGTCTGCAAATCGGCTATGTCGCCCAAGACGAGGCCTTCGAGGGAGAGCAAACGGTTGAACAGGCGCTTCTCTCCGCACTTGCGGGCATGCACCTGGATGAGACCGAGAAGGCGATCAGCGTCGAGATTGCGCTGGCACAGGGGGGCTTTCCGGATCGGAGCCAGCAAGCGGCGCAGCTCTCCGGCGGCTGGAAAAAGCGCCTGGCGATTGTGCAGCAGCTTCTGCGCGAGCCCGACGTACTCTTTCTCGATGAGCCGACCAACCACCTTGATCTTCAAGGCGTCGAGTGGCTTGAAGGCATTTTAGAGAATCCAGCCTTCGCGTTTGTGGTCATTACCCACGATAGATATTTTCTGGAAAACACCACGACGCGCCTGATGGACCTCAACTCCGCCTACGCCGAGGGCTTTCTCTCGGTTAAAGGTGGTTACTCTGATTTTTTAGAGGCGAAGGCGGCCTACCTCATCGCGCTCGGGCGACGCCAGGACTCGCTGGAGTCTACGGCCAAAGTGGAGCTCGCCT
Organism: Armatimonas sp.; assembly: GCA_031387365.1. Classification (GTDB taxonomy): domain Bacteria; phylum Armatimonadota; class Armatimonadia; order Armatimonadales; family Armatimonadaceae; genus Armatimonas. Next base: position 1,118 of record JANNDD010000730.1, read on the forward strand.
GGCTTCGCCGGGGGGCACGCGCACGCTCTACCAAAGCCAAGGGGCGCATTGAGGACGCGGGCGAGCTCTTTGTCGAGCTGGACTCGGTCAAGCGGCGTAACGTGGAGAAACTCGCGATGGAGAGTGGCTTTAGTGCCTCGGGCAGACAGACCAAAGAGCTACTGGTCGCCAAGAATCTCTCCAAGGCACTCGGTGGTCGTGAGCTTTTTGCGGGCCTGGATCTCGTGCTCTCACCGGGCCTGAAGCTCGGGCTTGTGGGCGTGAACGGGAGTGGTAAGACGACACTTCTGCGGCTGTTGATGGGCACACTGGAAGCGGACACCGGAACCGTCAAGCGCGCCAACGGCCTACGCACAGTCTTTTTCTCCCAGAATCGCGATGGACTGGATCGAAACCTTACGCTTCGTGAGTCGCTCTCGCCCGCCTCAGATGTGATTAGCTACCGTGACAGCACGATCCATGTCACCGGCTGGGCCAAGAAGTTTGGCTTTCGCGAAGACCAGCTTGGCTCAAGAGTATCGACACTCTCCGGTGGCGAGCAGGCACGTCTGGCGATTGCCAAGCTCATGCTCCAGCCTGCGGATCTGCTGATCCTCGACGAGCCCACTAACGACTTAGATCTCGCATCGCTGGGCTCGCTCGAAGAGGGCATGGAGAGCTTCCCCGGCGCGCTGATTCTGGTCAGCCACGATAGATTTGTGCTGGATAAAGTCTGCAACCAGGTGCTGGTTTTGGGCGAGGGTGCGCCAAATTTCTTCGCCGACTATACCCAGTACACTGAGAGCCGTCGCGCCGAAGTTGCCGCCGCTGCTGCTCCAAAAACGCCAAAAGCCGCCAAGCCCGTTCCCGTTGTGATGGTTCCGCGTATCGCCCTGACTACCAACGAGCGCCGTGAGCTCTCCAAGATGGAAGAGACGATTCACACTGCCGAGCAGAAAGTGGTGGATATTGAGGCCCGCATGCACGACCCCGCCACCGCCACCAACGCCGCCGCCCTTCAGAAACTCTGGAACGAAGAGCTGCCCCAGGCCAAGACGACGGTCGAGCGCCTCTACGCCCGCTGGGAAGCGCTAGAGAGCCGCAAATAGATCCACGCTGGTGCCGTCGGGGTCGCGGAGCTGGGCGTAGCGCTGGCCCCAGAAGGCATCCCATGGGTCTTTGTGGCTTGTGTAGCCCGCCGCGACGGCGTGGGCATGGAGGGCATTCACTTCGGCAGGGGAAGCACACTCAAAAGCCAGCCCGACTCGGTTGCCAATAGGCCGTGTCCAGTCGGGATCGAAAGACTTCACCAGCTCCTCAGTATCCCACATAAGCTGCATGCCGCCCGGCAGGGTAATTCCCACATGATCCTCGCCCTCGGCAGGTTCGGGGATCTCAAGCCCCATCAGACGATAGAAAGCCAGCGCTTTCTTCATATCTGAAACGACGATTCCAATTGCGTTTAGTGTTGCCATATTTTCTCTCGCCCCCCGCAAGGCGGGGGAGATAAAACGATATTTCTCTTCCTCATTGCCCCCCCCGCAGAGCGGGGATAAGGGGGCAGGTCAGGCAAACAAGTATTCATTAGGTGGTAAGTGGTTTCCTGCTTCTGATATTCCTTTGTCTGAAAAAGTCATTGGGGATACTCCAACGCTCGCCCTGGCGGTTCCGCGACGAAGACCACTGGCCACCAGTCTTAATGGTAGAATGCCGTGTAGCCCAAGCGATTCGAGGATACCAGGAAAAGTTTACAGCAATGCACGGGGGCCTGCGCTGCTCAGATCACCCAGGGAAGACGCAAACAAAATATGCAACAGACTATCCCAGCGATCCGAGATTTATCGAAGCGGATATTAGCGGAGGAAGCGCACAGCGCTTTCAACGCCTTTGAAAAGTTGCGCCAGCACCTTGCGAAACTCATCGGAATCGCAGGTTTCCAGTCCCTCCTCGCCCGCTCCCTCGTGCTGGCGAAGCCGGAAGCCCTCTGGCTTCTAAGCGTCCGCGTCGGATCCGGCGGAACGCTTGAGGAAATTCACGAGGGAGATACGCCGTCGGAGGCGCTCGTTGCAGAAGGATACACGGCCCTTCTCGCGCAGTTCTTAGCGCTGCTCGTCACCTTCATTGGCGAATCTCTGATGCTCCGACTCGTGCAGGAGATATGGCCGACAGTGCGATTAAACGATATGAACTCACCTTCTGAGGAGACCACGACATGAACGAGCAAGATAAAGTACGCATCGGCACGCTCCCGACCGGCGTTCAGGGGCTCGATGCGGTTCTGGGCGGCGGGCTACCCGAGTTTTCCTTCAACCTCATCGCGGGCGCACCTGGAAGCGGCAAGACGACCCTCGCCCATCAAATTATGTTCGCCAACGCCACTGTGGAGAGGCCCGCGCTCTACTTCACCGTGCTGGGCGAGCCCGCTCTGAAAATGCTGCGCTACCAGCAGCAGTTCCAATTCTTCGATGCTGCCAAGCTCTCAGGTGCCATCCGGTTCGTCAACCTGAGCGAGACGGTGCTGGAGAAAGACCTCGGAGCTGTTCTGGAAGAGATCGTCAAGGAAGTCGAGGCGGTCAGTCCCGGCGTCGTCGTCGTGGACTCTTTCCGCACTGTCGTGCGCAAGGTGCAAGGGGCCGCCTCCGCCGAGCTGGAGCTGCAGGGATTCGTGCAGCGACTCGCGCTGTATCTCACGAGCTGGCAGGCGACCACGTTTCTCGTCGGGGAGTACGTCGAAGGGGAGGTTCGTGACAACCCCATCTTCACCGTTGCCGACGGCCTACTCTGGCTCTCACAGAGCCTGGAGCGCAACTCCATCGTCCGCAAGATGCAGATCATGAAATTGCGCGGGCAGGAGTCCGTTCCGGGCCTGCACACCTTCCGTATCACGGAGGAGGGCCTTCAGGTCTTCCCGCGCACCTTCGGACTGACGGGTAAGAAAACGCCGCTACCCTCGGCGCGGCGCCTCTCCACCGGTGTCGAGACGCTCGACGAGATGCTGGGCGGCGGCATTCCCGAAGGAGACAGCGTTTTGATCGCAGGCCCGTCCGGAACGGGGAAGTCCGTCCTCGCCACGCAGTTCATCGCCGAGGGCGTCCGCCAGGGCGAGCCGGGAATCGTCGCCGTCTTCGAGGAGCGACCTCGGGAGTACGCGGGCCGGGCGAGTATGTTCGGGCTTGACCTCGACACGCCGCAGGGCGACGGACTCCTGGAGATCATCTACCTGCGCCCCCTGGACCTTTCCGTTGACGAAACGCTGCACGAAATCCTCAAGGCGGTCGAAAGGATCGGGGCGAAGCGGGTCGTGATCGATTCGCTGGCGGGGTTCGAGATGGCGCTGGCGCCGTCGTTTCGACAGGATTTTAGGGAGTCTCTCTACCGGATGATCGGCGCTCTGACGGGGGTGGGCGTGACGGTTCTCAGCACTATTGAGCTATCGGAGTCCTTCACCGACCTGCTGTTCAGCCCGCACGCCATCTCGTTTCTCACCGACGATATTCTCCGGTTTCGCTACGTCGAGATCGAGGGCCAGCTTCGGAAAGTACTCGTCATCGTCAAGATGCGTGGCGGCGACCACAGCAAAGAGATCCGCGAGTACACGATCACGCCGGAAGGAATCGCGATCGGCGCTTGCCTGAGCGGCTACTGGGGGCTCGTCACCGGAATCCCGAGGCGC
>JANNDD010000796.1:0-2276 GCA_031387365.1 Armatimonas sp.
GCTCCGGCGGCTCCGGGACGGTTGCAGGCACTGCAGTGGGTGTCGCGCTCCTGCCCCTGCTCTTTATCCCCCTCTTTGTCTCCGGCGAAGGCCTGGGTGCGAAACGCCTGCGCGAGCAGCTTTTCCGCTTGAAAGAGGGCAATCCGGTCTCGGGCTTGCTCTTCGTGGCGAGCTTGGTTGTCTTGTCCGCGAGCCTGGTGCTCCTCGGTATCGCCTACACCTCAAGCTCTGAGCAGCAATGGCACACACGAACAAGCTTTTTACCACTGGCAGGCAAGGCGACCGCGATTGTTTTAAGTGCGCTCTTTGGCTTTGGCACACTAACCCTACTACTCTCACAGAAACTCAAGAACCGCTGGGGAACGATGGCACTCTCGTTTGTGATCCTGGCCGCCGTCTACTTCTTGCCCCTCAGCGCGGAGAGCTACACGAACTACAACGAACCCATCTCCGTCTGGATCAACAGCTACTATCTCTCCCCACTGACCAGCATTATGGGTTTGGAGAACTATAACACTCGGGTAGCGAGAGGGCTGTTCTTTGGCACGGAGTCCGTGTGGTGGATCAACTGTGCCTTCACCAGCCTGCTTGGCGTGATCTCGCTTTTGTTAATCAAGCGGGCACGGCGCTAAACGCCCAATAAAATTAGGCGTCTGCAATGGCGTTCCGCCGCAAAGCCCGTGCCGGGCTACCCAATCTATTTCCCCAGCCCGGCACGGGCTTCGCAGCCGCAGGCTATTGCAGACGCCGATTTCAATCGGCGGCAGAGGGTATACTGTGAGGTATGCCCGCAGCACAGGTGCCGCCCCCTAAATCACCGCCGTCGTTTCAGCGTGAGGTTGTCCCGATCTTACGCACTGCCTGCCTTGGGTGCCATAGCGCCCAGCTTCCCACAGCAGGCTTTTCCGTGGACTCGTACACCGCCCTGATGAAGGGTGGGAAGGCGGGTGCTGCGATTATCCCCGGCAAGAGCGACCAGAGCCGTCTCGTGCGTATGCTCACCGGAGCACAAAAGCCCATCATGCCGCCCGGCTCCGGCCTGAAGCAGCCTGATATTGAGATCATCCGGCGCTGGGTGGATGCCGGTGCAAAGCTAGACACGGTGGCAATGACGGGTACAAAAGCTCCCACAGTGGTAAAGACAGCAACGGCGGCAACCGTCATGCCGGTTCCCAAGCCCGTGGGTAAGACTCTCGGCATCGCGGCACCTGTGAATGCACTGGCGTTTTCCCCGGATGGCAAGCTGCTGGCCGTCGGAACCTACCAGCGCGTGCTGCTCTGTGACCCGGTGAGCCGAACGGTTCTCAAGACCTGGAGTGGGCATCTGGACACGGTGCGCTCGCTGGCATTCTCTCCGGATGGCAAGTGGCTCGCAGCAGGCGGCGGGATGTCGGGTGCGATTGGTCAAGTGCGGCTCTGGAGCATCCCCGATAGCAAAGAGACGCTCGTGTTTGGCGATCATACAGACACCGTGCAAGGGGTTGCATTCTCGCCCGATGGCAAGCTGATTGCCTCCGCAAGCGTGGATCGTAGCATCAAGCTGTGGGAAGCTGCCACAGGCAAGCTCAGCCAGACCCTACGCGATCACGCCGATGCCGTCTCCGGGGTAGCGTTCTCCCCCAGCGGTAAGCTCCTCGCCTCGTCTAGCAACGATAAAAGCGTCAAGATCTGGGATGTCGCCAGTGGCAAGCGCCTCTACTCACTGGGAGCGCACGACGAGCCTGTCACGGATTTATGTTTCACACCGGGAGGCCAACTATTAAGTGCCAGCACCGATAAGCTCGCCAAGCTCTGGAATATCGCCCCGGAGAGTGGCGGCCATGTCCGCAACTTCGGTGGCCACGGACAGAGTATCTTCTCGGTCACGGTGAGTGCCGATGGCCAGCTCGCGGCGACGGCCTCAGGGGACAAAACCATTAGAGTTTGGAACGTGGGTAGTGGCGGCACGACAGCCACGTTTAGCGACCCCAAAGACTGGTGTTACGCCGTGCGCTTCAGCCCGGATAAAAAGCACCTCGCGGCGGGAACCTGGGACGGTCAAGTCTTTCTCTGGAGCCTAGATCCCAATAAATTAGAGGGGAGCTTCTCGACAAAATGAGAGCCCTCACGAAAGTTATGGGTCTGGTGGGAGCCTTGCTCCTGACTCTCCCTGCCACTGCACAGACTCTGCGCCCAAAAGTGCGCTCCGTGGTGCCCACCGGCGGCCAGCGTGGCACGAGCGTGGAGTGTGTTATCGCGGGGGTGAATATCGGCTACGGCACGGCGCTGCTCTTCGA
>JANNDD010000733.1:0-1809 GCA_031387365.1 Armatimonas sp.
CCCGAGCTGTGTGTCAATTTTTGCACGCATTTCAAAGCGCCCGTACTGCCAGCTCTGCAACCCCGATGTACTCAGACTCGCCGATGTAATCTCTGTAAACTCCCGGTTTTCGCGCCAGTTGCTGCTGCCAGACTTGAACGCCGGGTTTTTGATGCTCTCACGTCGCGCCTCGATAATCAGATTGCTCTTCTCACATCGAGCGTTTTGTGCTTGATAGAACTGGTGTTCCTCGTTGCGGACGAACCCCGTTTCAAACTTCCAGTTCTTAGGGTTGGGTGGGCCGGGTTTATCGAACTCCTCGGCCCAGACTAACTTATACATCCTGCCCCCTAACTCCCGCCCGGCGGGGGGATAATCCGGACCGCCTACCGGTTAAGAGGCTTGTCAACCTTGGGGCGCTCCGTTAGATTGGCAATATTGATCGCTGTGAGAAAGACCGTTCGGGTGATCTTCTCCATCTTTGCAAAATCAATCTTGCTGACTTCATCGCCCACCTGGTGGTAGTCCTCGTGGACACCGTCGAACCAGAAACAGACAGGGATTCCTTTTTTCGCATAGCTGTAGTGGTCGCTGCGGTAGAAGAAACGGTTCGGGTCATCGGGCGCATCGTATTTCGGGTCGTAGTTCAGCTTCAGATAGTTGGCATTGGTGCTCAGAATCAATTTTCCCAGCTCCGTGCTCATCATCGTTGTACCGATCACGTAGATGGCATCGGGGCCGGAGAGATCACGGTTGGAGGGTTTGGTATCGCCTGCGGGTTTGCTGCGCCCAATCATGTCAATATTGAGCTGTGCGGTGATCTGGGCTAAGGGGACGGTTGGTTTATCCACAAAATAGCCGGAGCCCTGCATGCCTTTCTCCTCGCCTGTGTGCCAGACAAAGAGCAGCGAGCGCTTCGAGCGGGCTTTGGCGGCGGCTTCGGCGATAGAAAGAATGGCGACCGTGCCGGAACCGTCGTCATCGGCACCATTGAAAATGGTGTCCGTACCTCGTCCTCCGGTACCCACATGGTCGTAGTGTGCCCCAATAGCCACATATTCGCTCTTGAGTTTTTGGTCAACTCCCTCGACAATGCCGACAACGTTCTGGGTGTAGATACGCTCGATTTTTGCGACCACGCTCACTGCAACACTCTTGCCCGCGCTTTCGAGAAACTGGGCGCTTGCCTCAGGGCTGAGAGTTACCACGGGGGCTGCTGCGGGCGGCTCGGGGGTGGGAGTGCGCTCCATACGCCAGAATGCTCTGCGATTTGTCTGGACGGCCTGCCGTCGCCACCAGGTCTGGTTGGTCGAGGAGCGAAGGACCGCAACAGCGCCCGCGGCCAGTGCCTGAGAGGATGCGGCGTCACTTGCCTGAACGCCCAGCAACACCACTTTGCCCGTCACATCGGTCGTACCCAGCTCGGCTGCGATTACCACAAGCTCGCCTGTTGCGCTGCCTTGACCACGATCAATAGCGAAGCCTTCGCCAAAGCGCACAGGGGCTTCCGCAAGAGACAGGCTCGACTTAGCGTCATCGAAACCCGTCTTAACCATGGGGATCTTCTGGAAGTACGTGCCGTCATCTCCGCCAGGCTTAACACCAAAGCGCTTGAGGTGAAAAGCGATAAACTGCGCCGCAACATCGAGCCCCTGGGAGGGTGTGTCGCGGCCCTGGAGTGCATCGGAGGCGATAAACGTCAGGTAGTCACGCAGGTTTTCCTGGGTGATCACTTTGTCTCCGATAAGCCGGGCATTGTGCAGATCCACCGGCTTGACCGAGGACTGGACGAGAGCGACGAGGGCAGGGGGAGGGGAGTAGAGTATCATA
>JANNDD010000852.1:0-8286 GCA_031387365.1 Armatimonas sp.
AGCATGGTGACCTTGAAAATGACTGATGCATCTGATAATAGTAAATATCCAAATCGATTTAACATTGATTTTCAACTGAAATCAAAAAACAGTGGTGGTTTTCAAACTAAGACGGCAAGATATATTCGGTAATAGTGTCGAATACAACTGTACGGACGATTCTGATTTTCCCTGTTTAACATACGGGGTTTAGCTCCTGAAGCAAACGGTCCAGGGACAGAGCACCACGACGACCAGCGACACGGCAAAGATGAATCTGAAGTTCTAACACACCGCGATGAAACACACTTTCCGCTCGACGCCCATGATTCTTCAAAGGTAAAGCAAACTGCTCGTCCAAAAGCGTGCCCACTTTTAGGCACCAGCATAGACCCAATGCCAAAAATCCGAACCAGCCAGACAGTCGCTTCTCTTGGCTCAAACGACACGACTCAAGATCAAAACCGCGTCCCTTCAATGCCTGAAAAAGGGTCTCAATCTTCCAACGCAAACGATATTGGGACAGAACGTCTTGAGTCGAATCATTGACAAAATGACTGCTAATAACGATCAGGAAATTGTCATGATAAAGGCGTTTACCTCCAACAAAAACGTCTAATCCCCATAATTTCATCCGGCGTGGCTTACATCGACATCCTTGCTGGCCGAAAAATTCACATGCTCGCAGACGACGTCCATCCCAATGGGTTAAAAACTCCCCGGCTTTGATACGAATACGAAAAGAAAGCTTTTTCTCTAAAAGCCAAGAAATCCATTCCTTTCCGATAAATTCCCGGTCAGCAGTTAAGAAGCGCCAACGAGCAGTACCGAAAATATCAAGAAACTGTTGCATCAGTGCGATTCTCTCCGCCGTATCACTATTTCCTGCTTCAGGCATGACCATCCAAAGTAAAGGAACGGAGCATTCATGAACCACAACAGACAAAACGAGCAGGTTAGTGACCGTTTCTCCCCGTTCCCAAGTGGTTCTATCGAGTGCTAACACCCAAGATTTTTTGGGCAGCAGGGCACCAATGCTTCGACTCCAAGCATCACCTTGCATAGTGGGATGATCTAAATTCCGTCTAATCTGCTGTCGGTTTGCATCCAGGCTTTGCTCGCCAGGCATAAGATTAGCTACCTCATGGAGACTGATTTTCTTTCCTGCGAGTAGCCCCACGAAAGCTCTGGCAAAGTTTTGTGGAAAGGGTAATCCTAGATCCTGCATTTTTTCTTGAATCTGGGTGAGAGCCTCTGTGGAATCGAGCGTGGGTGTCGTAGAATATGTTTGGGTCATCTTGGGTCGCTTTCTTGTGTTTTGCGACTTTAAGGATAGCCTCAGGATGACCTATCCGCCACACCGTAAAAATACCTGCCCGTCCGTACAGTTGTCGAATACTACTATCATTAAATATCAAAGATTTTTTAGTGAATTAGAGTTATTTGTGCCCTGCTTCTAATGGTTAGTATCGTCAGGTCGTGAATCTCTTCGTGATCTGGTTACGCCCCTTGCCCGCCGCACTGCCGCTGGATCCGTCCCAGCTGACGTCCCAATCGCCTACCCAGAAATCAAATAGATCCAGTGCCTGAGCCGCTTGTTTGCTAAAATATCCTGCCATCTTGAACAACCTCCATTGCCTATCGCGTAAGAGAGGGGAGGCCTAACAGAGGTTTCGCTTACTGGGAGCTTGAGGCAATCAATGCCTTTAGTTTCCGCTCGATGGCTTCAAGAGGAACCAAGCCATCGGCTGCATGAACGTGCCCCTGTGCGTAGAGACGGTAACGTTCTCGTTGCGAGGCTGTTGGTGGAGTCGTAAGTGGGGTGAAGGGAACGTCGGAAGGTAAGTTGAGCATCGCACACTCGTAGCTGAGTTGGTTGCCAGGGCGGTTTTTAGGCGCAAATCGTTTCGTCGCAACCAGAGCAAACTCCGTACCAACTTGCTTTGCAGCAAGCTTTCCTTGACCCGAGTGGGCTATGTATTGGAGAGTAATATTGCCCAGTGCTTGTTTCAGTTGCTGGTTGAAGTGGGGATTACTTTTTTGAGGGGATAGCTCTCCAGATCTCTGATCCGTACGTGTCAAGAAAAAGATCGCCAACTCGCCCGTTGAAAGCTCTGTGGCATCACATATCCAGGTTATATAGCCTGCGATGGCGATTCTTTGACCTATCTTTGCTCCCCTAAGAGAGCGGAGCACAATGGCTTCCCCAACCTTAGCACCAGGAAGCCAGATTTTTTTCTTTTTGTATTCGAACCACTCTCCGCCGATTTCGTGGAGGCGCTCAACTTTTGCAAGAGCGATAACTTCCGCATCTTTGACAAGCTCTGGGAGGGAGGTAGGGCCAAGTTCTCTCATGATTTTTCCTCAAGCAGTTTGGTGTAGAGTATCAGATCCGAGGCGTGGTAGCAGCAGAAGAGAACTTGGTCTAGCGCACCGCCAAACTCTTTGGCAGTTGCCACGGCGATTTGTGCTGCTTTCTCCGGTGGGTAGCCGTAGATTCCGGTGCTGATGCAGGGGAAGGCGATGGTCTTGAGACCGTGCTCCGCGGCGATCTCCAAGCTGCGCTGGTAGCACGACGCCAGCTTCTCGGGCTCGCCGCTTGCACCGCTGTGCCAGATGGGGCCGACGGTGTGGATGATGAAGCGTGCCGGGAGGTTGTAGGCCTTGGTGAGCTTTGCCTCGCCAGTCTTACAGCCTCCGAGGAGGCGACACTCGTGAACTAGCTCCGGGCCAGCCGCTCTGTGGATCGCGCCATCTACGCCGCCGCCGCCTAGGAGTGAGGAGTTTGCGGCGTTGACGATCGCATCTAAATCTAGCTTGGTGATATCACCCTGAATCGCTTTAAGTGTCATGATTACATTTAATATACCACGGTGCGCTGGTTTTCAACCGGCGGCACTCTATCCGATAGAATACCTCCGTGACAAACTCTGAGCGCCCGGCGTGGCGGATGGCGCTTCTCCTCATTCTAGGCTATACGGCCTACTACTTCTGCCGGACGAACTTCTCCGTGGGGCGGCCCTCGCAGCTCGCGGAGCTGGCGCGGCAGGGGATGACATCTGAGGCCGCAACGGTGGCGCTGGGCCGGATCGCGACCATTGGCGTGGTGGCGGGGATCTGCGGGAAGTTTCTGGCGGGGCGCGTGGTACACAAGCTTGGGGGCGTCCCCGCGTTTCTGCTCGGGGGGCTGGGGGCTGCGCTGGCGACCATCGCGTTTAGCCGCAGTACGAGCATCGGGCTCTTTGGCGTTTGCTGGGTGGCGAACCGGCTCTTTCAGGCGGTGGGGTGGCCGTCGGCGGTGCGTATTGTGGGGAGCTGGTTCACGGCGGGAAACTACGGCAAGGCGATGGGAATTGTCTCACTTTCCTGGCTCTTTGGCGATGCCCTTGCCCGTGCGGCGCAGGCACGGCTTTTGAGCCAAGGGGGGGACTGGCGCATCGTGTACTTCGCATCGGCGGGCGTGCTGCTGCTCACCGTCTTACTTTGTGCACTGTTTCTCCGAGAGCGGCCAGTCGTCAGAGAAAACAAACAGGCGCAGGAAGCCCACGAGCCGATTCCCGTGCGCGAGCTGTTCGCCCGCCCCGCTTTTCTCTGTATTTGCGTTGCGGCATTTGGCTTCACGCTGGTCAACGTGACTCTCTCTGAGTGGCTGCCGGTCTATTTTACGGGGATCGGGCTGAGCCAGAGCAAGGCTGCACTGGCAAGTGGGCTCTATCCGCTGATGGGTGGCGTGAGTGCGGTCGGGTTTGGTATTTGGGGCGATAGGATCGGGAGTCAGGGGCGCCAGAAGCTCCTTCTGGCGGGTCTGCTCCTCACCGCGCTCTCTATGGCCGGATTTCTGCTGGCGCGCACGCCTCAGATCGCCTTCGCTCTGGTTGCGCTCTCCGGGTTGGTGGCGGGCGGCCCCTATGCCTACTCCGTGGGTGCTGCGGCGCTGGATCTGGTGGCACCCAAGCAGGCTGCGAGTGTGAATGGAATCATTGATGGCATGGGCTATCTGGGCGCGATTCTGGCCGGAGAGGCCGTCGCGCGCCTCGCGGTCGCGCTGGGCTGGAACGGCGCATTCGCCGCGCTTGCCGGAGTCTGCTTGGTGGCAAGCGCCCTCTGTGCGCTTCTGATGCGCCGCGCTGCTGGGTAGTAAACTTCTATACTCCACCTGCCCACGTTCCTGTGAGCGGATCCTAGACGCGGTACACTTTGGGTTCGATGCCTAACAAATATGCCCGTAAGCTGGCCACAAAACTCGCGCCCGATCCCGAGGGGTTTCTCACCGCTCTCACCGAGGGCAAGAGTGCCCGGCCCGCCGTGCTCTGGCTCGGCGACTCTGCCGAGAGTCCGTTTACAAGCCTGTCGCCCGCGCCCTGGCAGCCGGAGTTTGTACAAGCTGTCGCACCCGCAGAGCGCCCCGGTCGCCACGCGCTTCACGACGAAGGCGCGTACTACTGCCTGGATCTCTCGTCGGTGTTTGAGGCGAGTGCACTCTGCGGCTTGCCGACAGGGGGGACGGTGGTGGATGTCTGCGCTGCGCCGGGGGGGAAGACGGTCTTTGCGCACCGGGCGCTGGCTCCCGAGCGCCTGATCGCCAATGAGGTGATCGGGAAGCGGCTCGGGCCGCTGACGGGCAATCTGAAGCGCTGCGCCGTGCCCGCCGAGACCCGCTGCGCCGATCCCGCGCGGCTCGCCGAAGAGTTCGCAGGGCAGGCGCGCGTCGTGCTGGTAGATGCACCGTGCTCGGGTCAGTCGCTTCTGGCGCGGGGGCAGGACAACCCGGGGGCTTTCCACCCGATCAATGTCAACTCCTGCGCCAACCGCCAGAAGCGCATTCTCGCCGAGTCCGTGCGACTGCTCGCCCTAGGAGGCTTTCTTCTTTACTCCACCTGTACCTACGCAAAAGAGGAAAATGAGGACGTGATTTCCTGGCTACTCGTACGATTTCCGGAGCTGGCCCCGCAGGAGCTGCCCGCGCACGAGCTGCACCGCTCACCCCATGCCGACTTCCCTTGCTACCGCCTCTGGCCGGAGACGGGCTTCGGCGCGGGAGGCTTTCTGACCCTGCTGAAGCACCCCTAAGTGACCAATGATGACACTAGGAAACTTACGACAGAAAGATGAACACACTTCCACGTGGGGCCACTCTCTACCTTCGTGCTGTTTACACGGCAGGAGCCATCGCGTTACTGGTGGCGCTGGGGCGACTAATACTGCGGGCGCTGTCTGGCGACTTTGCTGATAACGGGGCCCACTTACTCCTCTTTATTATCCTTGGGGGAGCGGTTGGCTCCAAAAAAATCCGCCTGACACGTGGCCGCTCCGATGATGATGTAGGGGTTTTGTCACTCGGGTTTACAGTCAGCTACATGACCATGCTGCACTTTGGTCCTGCTGCCGCCGTTCTGGTTGCCTGTATTAACTGTCTGGTGAGCTGCTTTACGCAGCCTACCTACCAGCGCCTCTTTAATGTGGCGATGTCCGCTCTTGAGGTGACGGTGTCGGGGCTTGTGCTCGGAATGCTGCACGTGCCGAGCTGCCAGTGGATCCCGGATAGATCGGTTCTCACTCTGGTGCACCTGCCCGCAGTGATCGTCGGGGCGCTGGTCTACTATGCCATGAACACGGGCGGTGTCTCCACGATTATCGCGCTGAGTAGTCGGCAAAACCTCCTGGCTCTCTGGAAAGAGAACTTCCTCTGGACGCTCCCCAGCTATCTGGCGGGTGGCGGCGCAAGCTGGCTGGCCTTGTTTTTTATGGGCAAGAGTGAGAGCCTGCTCAGCATCACCCTCGTGGTTGGCCCCGTCGCCTACATGATCTACACGATCTACGAGACCTACACCGCACGCACTCGGGAGAAGCAGCAGCATATCGAGCAGCTCCAGAGCAGCCAGACACAGCTTGCCGATCTCTATCTTGCAACCATTAAGAGCCTTGCGCTCGCCATTGATGCCAAAGATCAGTACACTCACCAGCACATTTTGCGGGTGCAGCGCTACTCTGTGGCGGTGGGAGAGTACCTAAAGCTCTCCGAGAACGACCTTGAAGGGCTGCGTACAGGAGCCCTTCTGCACGATATTGGTAAGCTAGGAGTCCCGGAGTATGTCTTGCTCAAGCCGGGCAAGCTCACCAATGATGAGTTTGAAAAGATTAAGAAGCACCCGGAGATTGGGGCTGCGATTCTTGATCCCGTGGAGTTCCCCTGGCCCGTCTTACCCGTGGTGAAGTACCACCATGAAAAGTGGGATGGTACGGGCTATCCCGAAGGGCTCAAAGGAGAGGATATTCCCTTTCTTGCCCGCATTCTAAGTGTTGCGGATGTTTATGATGCGCTGACCTCCACTCGTTCGTACCGAAATGCCTGGCCCCATGAGCGCGCCCTGAACCTGATCCAAGAAAATATAGGAACCCACTTTGATCCCGTCGTTGCCCAGGCCTTTCTCGCCGTGATTGATAGCGTGGTTCAGGCAATGGCGAGCGAGGGCTACGGACCGCTGATTAGTCGCAAAGAGGTGCCGGTTTATGCGACCAAGGCGGATGAAGCCGCTCGTGATATTCACCGGGCCTCGTCGGAGCTCTGGGCGCTCTACGAAGTGGCGCAGACTCTCTCCGCCAGTATGGGAATGTCGGAAACTCTAGATATCTTGGCCCGTAAGCTGGAGGCGATCCTTCCAGGAACCACGTGTCTGTTTCTTCTCACGGCGGAGGACATGCCCGAAACACTGATCGCGCGAGCCGCTGTGGGCACGAACCGGGAACACTTCCTGACTTGCCGCACGGCGGGCCTGAAAAGCCGCTCTCTGGGGGTCGTTCGTTCCCGTCAGACCTACCTGGGCGAGTTTGATCACGATGATCTGCTGATTACCAGCCAGACACAGACACCGTGGGTGCCACTCAATACGGCGCTGATTGTTCCTATTGTCCATCAGGGAGAGGCGCTGGGGACTATCAACCTCTTCCATCAGCAAACCGGTGCATTCTCGGTTCATGACCAGCATCTCTTGGAGATGATCGCGGAGCGTGCCGCGATGGCGATCTACAACGGCCTACTCTACGACCGAACACGAAATCATGCCTTTACTGACCCGCTCACGGATCTCTACAATATCCGATTTCTAACGCAGTATGTCGAGAAACGCTGTGCGGAAGGCGACGAAGCACGTAGCTTTGCTGTTCTTTGCTTGGATCTGGATAACTTTAAGCCCGTCAATGATAATTTTGGCCACTCGCGTGGCGATGATGTCCTGCGTGATCTAGCGGGGCTTCTGCGCGGCGCGGTGAAGGAGCAGGATATTGTCTCGCGGTACGGCGGAGATGAGTTCCTGTTGATTTTATAGGATGCCACTATGGCGGAGGCGGAGCGGATTGCGGAGCGTGTGCGCGCGGCGATCACCTCCTACGATCCCGGACTACAGCACCCGCGTCTGGGGGCTCTTCGGCTAGGAGTTAGCATCGGCACTTCCTGCTTTCCTCAGGATGGGAGCGACTGCGCCACACTGCTCTCGGCGGCGGATCAGCGCATGTACCAGGACAAGACCGACCGCAAGCTGCGTATAATGGCGGGTGGGCAAACTCTGGAGCCGGACACAACTCTTAAAGCAAGCCGTCGTGGCGCATTGAAAGTGGTTTCAGAGAAAAAAGCGGCGTAAACTGGCGGTATGAATGAGGCAAAGCTGCTCCTAACCATAGGGCTGGTGACAGACGTACACTACGCCGATGCTTTTCCGCGTGCGAACCGCTACTATCAGGAATCGCTCACAAAGTTGGAAGAAGCGGCGTGCGTTCTCCGTGAGGAAAAAGTAGATATTGCCGTGGAACTAGGGGATCTGATTGATGCTCGTCGGAAACCCGATCTGGTTCAGGAGCGCGAGTATCTGAAGCGCATCAACATGGTTTTTACGGCAATGGCTCCCGAGCGGCACTATGTCTTTGGAAACCACTGTGTCACGACCCTGAAAAAGCGAGAGTTTCTGGAGATTGTGGGCCAGAAAAGATCCTACTACTCCCTGAAGCGCAAGGGAGTTCACCTAATCTTTCTGGATGCCTGCTTTCGCTCGGATGGCGTGGCCTACGGCGAGGAACCCTTTGAGTGGAGCGATACGGAGATTCCTCCGGCGCAACGGCAGTGGTTAAAGACAACCCTCAAAAAAATAAGCGGACCAGTGGTTATCTTTGTGCACCAGCGCCTCGACACGCCTCCGGGCAGTCACTACACCATCAAGAGCGCTCCTGAAGTGCGGCAGATTCTGGAGCAGAGTAAGAAAGTCAGTGCGGTCTTTATGGGCCATAGCCACGGCAACGATCAGACGATGATAAATG
>JANNDD010000864.1:0-12837 GCA_031387365.1 Armatimonas sp.
GTTTTCTGCCACCCGTAGATGGGAAAAGGCTAAGTGTCCCTTTTTAACAGCTATGTTTGTTCAGAGCCAACAAAGGCGTCGCTACCGAGTGCTTCGCGCGCGATGGCGACTGCCTGCTCATAGGCGGGGAGATCGACCGGAGTCATTTGTGAACCCACTTCCTCACGCAGGCGCTCCGCAGACCCCCAGAGCTGCGCTGCAAGAGGAGAGTGCCCGCCCTCGGCAGTCACCAGGAGCTGTGCAAGTGCTACCAGAGATTCCGCAATTCCATCGCGGTGGCCTGCCTCTACCCGCATTGCCAGGCTCTCACGCAGAAACGTTTGGCCTGCTTCGCCCTCACCCATGAGGCCCAGCGTGCTACCGAGATTGTATAGCGCTACGGCCGTGCCGTGGAGATCGCCCCTTTCCCGGTCGATGGTCAACGTCTCACGGAAGAAGTCACGGGCTTGCTCATACTTACCCTGGGATCGCGCCGCTACCCCAAGATTTCCCAGTGCGTACGCCGTGCTCCATGGATCCCCTAGCTCACGGAACAGCCCCAGACTCTCCGTAAAGTACTGCTGGCTTGCCTGGGGATCATTGTCGAACTCAGTGGCAAGGGCCCCCAGGTTGTTGAGGGTCATCGCCGCGCCTTGGCGGTCGCCTATTGCTCGACGTACATTGAGTGCCTCCAGAAAGAACCGTCGGCACCTCTCGCCCTCGCCCTGTCGGAACGCCAGGATACCAGCTGCATTGAGTGCGTCCCCACGGGCGGGGCTGGCGTCCTGGCCCACCGGGTGCTCCAGCGCGACTTGAAGGCGGACCTGTCCCTCGCGCAGGTGCCCTCGCATCTCCCAAAAACGCCAGAGTTTCCCTGCCAGACGCAGGCCCGATTGGGCACCCTCTGGGGCTTCCCGACACCAGGAGAGTGCCGCGCGCAGGTTGTCATGCTCCCTCTCGAGACGGTCACCCCAGCTCTTTTGATCAGGGCCTTTCAGCTCCGGCTCCGCCGCCTCTACCAGAGCGAGAAACCAGTCCTTGTGTTTGCATCCCAGGGTGGCCGAATCCCCACTGCTAAGAAAGTGCTCCGTGGCGTAGTGTCGGATGGTTTCAAGGAGGCGATAGCGCGCGGTTCCTTGCTGCTCCTCGTAGGCGACCAGGCTCTTATCCACGAGCCCAGTGAGGCGATCCAGGATCTCGCCGCTCTCCTGCTCCGTCGTGGCACACACCACCTCTGCCGCCTCAAGACACCAGCCACCCCGAAACAGTGAGAGGGTTTGCAGAAGGGTTTGATCCTGAGGAGAGAGTAGGTCGTAGCTCCAGTCGATGGCGGCTCTCAGGGTTTGCTGGCGTGGCAGAGCGGTGCGGCTCCCTCCCACTAGCAAGCGAAGTCGGTCATCCAGGCGCGCCGCGATCTGATCGGGTGCGAGCGAGCGAACACGGGCTGCGGCAAGCTCAATGGCGAGGGGAATGCCATCCAGGCGCACGCAGATCGTCTCCAGGGCTGGTGCGTTCCTCTCCGTGATCGTGAAATCCGGCTGCTGCAGGCGCGCGCGCTCGACGAATAGCTGAATCGCCTCAGACTGCGAGAGAGGGGGGACCCGGTATCTCTGCTCCCCGGCAATGCCAAGCCCCTCCCGGCTGGTGGCCAGAATCTGGAGACGAGGACACCCTCGCAGAAGTGCCTCTGCAAGCACTGCACAAGCCTCCAGTAGATGCTCACCGTTATCCAGAATCAGCAGGAACGTGTTGTTTTTTAGTCTCTCTATCAGGGTCTGAAGAATCGGTTTACTCGCCTCCTCTTTCACTCCAAAGACGCGGGCCACACTCTGGGCAAGCAAGTCAGGGTCGGCCAGCAGTGCTAGCTCGACGACCCAGACACCCTCGCCCGTCCCGTCGAGTGCCTCCGCTCCCGCTTGAAGCGCGAGTCGTGTCTTCCCCACTCCGCCGGCGCCCACCAGCGTGAGTAAACGTGTTGTCTGCAGGAGCTTTCTCACCTCACGCAGCTCTTTTTCGCGACCGACGAAGCAGGTTGCCTGAAGTACCAGATTGTGCTTCCACTCCGGGTTATCGAGCGAGCGGAGGGGAGGGAAGCCCTCAGGTAGCGCGGGATGCTGGAGCTGAAAAACCACCTCGGGCCGTCCCAGATCCTTAAGTCGGTGCTCGCCTAAACTGCGAAGTTCCGCGCCGCTTGGCAACGAGTCGCGCATCAGCTCGCTGGTAGCTAAGGAGAGTAAGGACTGCCCCCCGTGCCCCGTGGCGAGGAGCCTTGCCACTCGGTTGAGGGGCTGTCCAAAGTAGTCACCATCCCGGCTCTCCACCGCTCCGGTGTGCAGTGCCATACGCACCTTAATCGGTGTCTGCTCTGGCCAAGGCTCTGCCAAAAGCGCAAGCTGGGCAGCGAGGGTGGCCTCCAGTGCATCGGTGGCAGTGGTGAAGGCAGCGCAGAAGGCATCCCCGACAGTCTTGAAGACGTAGCCGTTGGCGTTCTCTATCGCTTCACGGAGCAGGGCATCGTGGCGGGCGAGTGCGGCTTGCATGGCCTCGGGCTGCGCTTCCCAGAGTTTGGTGCTCCCCTCAATGTCGGTAAACAGAAACGTGACCGTTCCGGTGGGGAAATTCATGGCTTATTGTAGCCGAATCGCCAACGCGAAACGGCCTTTCTGGCATACGACAACGATTCGCTCATTTTACAGCCACCAGGCGATTTATGAGGCTTTCCCTCGACATCTGCCGCCATTAAAGCGGGGTGTCACGCAAACCTCCGTCTACGTGACAGAAAGAATCAGGCTGGATTGGAGCTGAAACATGTCACTAAACCCGTCACTTAAACTATGTCTCGCCAACGGTGAGGGGCATCGGGGTCGCTCAAGTGCCTATGGCTGTAGAATGCACGAATCGTTGTCGTACTCCAGCTAGACCCCACCGACTTACCTATCATCTTTCCCAAATCTGCCCTCGGGATTGCGGCGATTCAGGCAGGCTTAGCTCCCGCCTTGCCTGCCTCCACCATAAACGAGGCGCGCTGACTCACGACTCCCTCGGGCTTACTAATCTGATCGACAACGAGATAGTCACTCTGCCAGGTGTCTTTGGTTACGGTGCAGCGCACATAGCCCCGCTGCTGGTTATAAAACTGCACACAGGGGTTCCCGGCACGCAAGCTGGCAAGAGTCGCCGGGTTGTCAGAGCCATTACCGCCGCTGGTGATAGAAGTCCCCACAAATTCCGTCGCCACTATGGGCAGTTCGGGCTTACGGTCGTCCACGCGCAGGTTGTTGACCCAGTTGGTATGAATATCTCCCGTGAGTACCACGGGGTTCTTGATCTTGTTGTCTCCCATAAACTGCGCCAGCGCCATGCGCTCGTGGGCGTAGCCAGGCCACTGATCCATCGAATATTTCTTCTCGCCACTCGTCGTGCGGCTTACCATGCCCATCATCACCTGCTGGGCAAGGATATTCCACGTGCCCGGCGAGGCTTTTAGTGCGCTCTGAAGCCACTCCCGCTGGCGGATGCCCATCAGGGACTGCTTCGGGGAAAGCGCGGCCTCGTTGAGCGGCGAGGCGGTATCGCCATTAGGCTGATCCGAGCGGTACTGACGCGTGTCCAGAATGAGCAGCTCCGCCAGCGTCCCAAACGATGCCTTCCGGTAGAGCTGCATGTCCGGCCCTCGGGGAATGGAGCGGCGGCGCAGCGGCATCATCTCGTAGTAGGCTTGGTAAGCGTTGGCACGCTGGATTAAGAACTCCGCCACATCAGCTCCCTTACGCTCAGAAATATCTCCGGCATAGTTGTTCTCGACTTCATGGTCGTCCCAGGTTACGAACCAGGGGCAGCGGGCGTGCGCAGCCTGGAGCAAGGGGTCGGAGCGGTACTGGGCATAGCGAATTCGATAGTCCGTGAGGGTGTAGAGCTTCGGGTTGGCGTGCTTACGGACTTGACCATCGCGGCCCGCTCCCTCGTAGATATAGTCGCCCAGGTGAAAGACCAGATCCAGCTTATCTTTGGCGAGTGCAGCGTAGGCGGTGAAGTAGCCTGTCTCGTAGTGCTGGCAGGAGACAAAAGCAAAGCGCAGGCGCTCGGGTGAGCTATTGGGTGAGGGCAACGTCCGTGTGCGTCCCACGGGGCTTATCGCCTGACCTGCCTGGAAGCGGTACCAGTACCAGCGGTCGGGGGCCAACCCCTCGGCTTCAACATGCACGGAATGTCCCAGCAAACGACTCGCGGTCGCCTTGCCACTCTTGAAAACCTTGGTAAAGCCCTCGTCCTCGGCCAGCTCCCAGGTAACCTCCACGGCAGCAGGCGGCATTCCTCCATCGGGATCAAGCGGGCGAGGGGCAAGCTTTGTCCATAGCACCACACTCGTGTCATCGGGATCGCCCGAAGCCACACCGAGCGCGAAGGGGTTTTCCTGAAAGCGAGGCAAAGGAAGCGCACCACTGGCTCGCTCTGCCAGTGTCGGCAAGGCGGCAATCGTTGCCAAGAAGAGTCGTCGGTTCATAGGAGCATTTTACCCAGAAGTATCGCTGTGCATTGATATGTCCTGTGTGCACTGACTGTAGACCAGGCATTTTTCTGGACACTTTTTCGCCGTCGTTGATACAAGCGGATAACTATCATGGTCTCGTCTCTTATGGCTTGCACAGAAATACCAAAGAATGGTTCCTTTTTGGTAACGACTTGGATCTTCCACCGATCTAGAATTACAGGCCTGGACAGGGAAGCTACCGCCAAAAACGGTCGTTTTGATGATCATCTCATCTCCAAACGTATCAGGCAGCTCGCGACAGTAGCGAGGAGGTCGTGCTCTCCTTAAGGTTCACCTGGGAGGTGGCGATGCTGTGGGCGTTCGCAACGAACTGGCCGACTTCCTCCAGGCTACAGCCAGCGGCAAGAAGTCCACGGATCAGTAGGTCGGTCGTGACTCCTGCGACTCCGAGTTCCATCTTGGCAACCCGTGACTGGCTGGATCCCATCTTTTTGGCTAAGGTCTGCTGAGACCACCCTAGAGCAAGGCGGCGCTCACGCAGGGAGCTAGCCAAAGCGAGCGTCAGGTCTACCAGGGCACTTTCCTCAGCCGTCAGACCAAGGAACTCGTCTGCACTGCCAACCTTCCAGCCTTTAGCCTCCAGGCGAGCACGGCGCTCCGCAGTAAGTCCTGTATTGATATTGACTTGGTTGGTGGTGTTCATGTGTTTAGTCCTCTAGAAATGCTCGGAGCCGTCGCTTGCAGTTGCGGATGATGCGGTCGGGAGTCTCCTGGGTGGTCTTGTTAAAGACTTCCAACACGACGATGCAACCCTCCGCGATGGCATACATGGCCGAAGCTACCAAGCTTCGGCATCCGCCAGCTCTTGTCCGCATCGGGAATGCGCAGCTCGTGACAGCCGTTGCCGATGGTGGGCATAGGCCGTGAGTGAGGCATCCCGAGGTTCTCGCCGTTCTGAAGCCGCCTGAGCAGGATCCCTGCTTCATGCCGCGCTTCGGTAGAGAAAGGTGGTGTTCGCACTTCCCCTTCCAACCAAACCAGCTCTCTCAACGGGTTGGGTCTTTCAGGCGTCTCTCAAATCTCACAGGCTATTATATGTCGAATTCGACATAAACGCAAGCCAGCTGAAGGTCTCCCGAGTGGCTCCCTTCGCTAGTCCCAAAATGATCCGACTTTGAGAGGGTCTGCAGCGTGCTTGCGAGGTTTGGTGTTGTGGGTAGTGTTCTACGTTGTGGGTAGTGTTCTAGTGCCTTAACGCCAGAGCGAGCGCCTGTTCCCAGGAGAGAGTGCGCCCTTGTGCCCACGCGGCGGCGAACGGCTCCTCGCCCATTTGTGCGCGCGCCTTCGCCACCTCGGTATCGTACTCCACCTGCTTGATGCCTGTAAGCGGCAAGCCAATGCTTTCGCGCAGCGCTCCTGCCGCCGCAAGCAGTGTCGCCGCCCGTCGCACCTCGCCCATATTCCTCAATGCCGTCGCCACGCCTTCAAACCCTTCGGCGACGCCGCGCTTATCGCCCACCTCGCGGAAAAAGCTCAGGCTCTCCTCGTAGAGTGCCCGTGCCGCCGCGTAGTCGCCCTCTTTTGAAGCGACGTAGCCCAGGCTATTTAGTACGAGTGCGACGCCGACCTTATTGCCAACCTCGCGATACAGGCTCAGGCTTTCCCTAAGCAGCCCCCGCGCCGCCGCGTAGTCACCCTCTTTTGAAGCGACACTGCCCAGGCTATTTAGTGTGGTGGCGACGCCGACCTTATTGCCCACCTCGCGGAAAAAGCTCAGGCTCTCCTCAATCAATGCCCGCGCCGCCGCGTAGTCACCCTCGTACCTGGCGACGTTGCCCAGGCTATTTAGCGTACCGGCGATGCTGCGCTTATCGTCAACCTCGCGGAAAAAGCTCAGGCTCTCCTTAAACAGCGACTGCGCCGCCGCGTAGTCGCCCTGGAGGCTGGCCAGGAAGCCTCCCGCTCCCAACGCTTCGGCAGTTGCCTTCTTTAGCATAGCCGCATCGCCTGACGCATCAGCAGTTGTATAGGCATGTGTATCGCCTGCTGCGCCAGCACTTACGGCACTTGCGGCTGCCTGACACGCCTGGAGTGCTCGGCTCACTTGCTCGCGTCCTTCGCTCAGGTGGCCCCGTATTTGCCAGAACCGCCCCAGCGACCCAACCAGTCGCAAACCCGCCAATGCCGCTCTCGATACCAATGCCGCCTGTGCGCCGTCGCCTGCTCCCACGACTCCCATCGCTCTCACCGCGCAGGTGTCCAGGGCGGCGCGCAGGTTGTCGTGCTCGCTTTCCAGTCGGTTCAGCCACGCACCCTGCTCAGGTCCCGTCAACTGCGGCTGCGCTTCCTCCACCAGAGCGAGGCACCAGCTGACGTGCCGCTCTCCCACCCGCACGACCTCATCGGCATCGCTTGCCGAGAGCCTTTCGGCCGCGTACTGCCGGATCGTTTCCAGCATACGGTAGCGGATCTCCACTGTTGCCGCTGCCTCGTTCTCATTCGCCAGCACCAGCGAGCACTCCCTTAGCTGCTCCACGTAGTCCAGCGCCAGCGGCTCCTCACAGACCGCCTCCGCCGCTTCTACTGCCCAACCACCGCGAAAGACGCAGAGGCGGCGGAAAAACGTCTGCAGTTCCGGCGAGAGGAGCTGGTAGCTCCAGTCAATGGCCCCTCTCAGTGTCCGGTGCCGCTCACTCGTGTCCCTCTTTCGGCTGGAAAGGAAGTCGAAGCGGTGTGAGAGTTGCGCAAGCATCTGGGCGGGCGTCAGCACCTGAGCTCGCGCCGCCGACAACTCGATCGCCAATGGTATCCCCTCCAGCCCCGCCACCAGAGCGGCCACCGCTGCTGCATTGGCGTTATTGACCTGGAAGTGGGGCATCACCTGTTGCGCCCGGTCAATGAAAAGCTGTACGCTCTCGTAAAGTGAGAGCTGTTCTGGACTCTCGTGTGTCCCTGGCACTGGCAGGGGGGAAAGCACGAACTCGCGTTCAGCTGACAGGCCAAGCAGTTGGCGTGAGGTGATGAGCAGCTTCAGGGAAGGGACGCGGGAGAGGAGCGCCTGCACCACCTGCGCTCCACCCTCGGCGATCTGCTCGAAGTTGTCGAGCACCAGAAGCGTTGGTTTCTTGGCAAGCGCCTCCACGGCCTGCTCCAGCGGCTCCTGCTGGGCAGATCGGGGCACCCCAAGCCTGTCCAGAACCACTCCGGGGATGAAGTCGTGGTCAGAAACATCAGCCAGGGGCACGAAATACACCGCACCGGCAAAGGGCTCTGCCAGTCGCTCCGCCACTTCCAGGGAAAGCCGCGTCTTGCCGTTCCCTCCGAGGCCCGAGAGGGTGACCAGCCGCACTTCCTGAGAGACCAGCATCTCCTGAAGCTGTTCAATTTCCGTCTCTCTACCAAAGAAGCGAGTGAAGCGTGCTGGCAGGTTGGCCTTGTGGCCTGCTTCAGCAACGAGCGGGCCGAACGCCTGCTGAGGCATCTCTGGGTACTCGACCTGGAACAGGCGCTTGGCATCGGGGACGTCCCGCAGGCGATACACCCCCAGATCAACAAAACGAATGCCTTCTTCTCCTCCGCTGGGCACAAGAGCGGCAGTGGCATCAGAGATAAGGATCTGCCCGCCGTGCGCAGCCGTGAGCATGCGGCTGACATGGTGCAGGACAAGCCCGTGGTACTGCCCGTTCTCACTACTGTACTCCACATCACCGGTGTGCAGGGCCATGCGCACCTTCAGTGACCCTATTTGCTGCGCCCACACTTCATCGGCCAGTGCCTTCTGGGCAGCGACGACGCAGCCCAATGCACCCCCAGCGGTGGGGAAGGCAACAACAAAGCCGTCTCCGGTCTCCTTAACCTCCTGCCCGCCATGACGGGAGAACACTTCTCTCAGAAGTGCGTGATGGCGCTCCCGTGCTGCCGAGTATGCTTCGGGTGCGCCGTGGAACAGGCGGGTACTGCCTTCGATGTCGGTCATCAAGAAGGTTACCGTGGCGGGCCCACCAGAGGTAGTTATCGGGAGGATCTGCTTGCGCGCAAGCGGGGCAGCAGTGGCAGGCGCGGCGAGGCCAGACGCTTTCTCGATCTGGCGGAACAACGATCTAAGCGTCGGAGAGGGTTCGTATCCCATCTCCTCCTCCAGCAGGCGTTCATACTCCTTGTACTGCCGCAGTGCCGCTCCTGGCTGGCCATCCGCTGACAGCAGGCGGATCAGGTGCTGCTGTCCCTCCTCGCGCAGCGGGTCAACAGCAACCGCATGACGGGAGTGGGCAAGGGCGGCGCGGACATCGCCAGCGCTTTCCAGATGGCTTACAAGCGC
Source organism: Armatimonas sp. (assembly GCA_031387365.1). Classification (GTDB taxonomy): domain Bacteria; phylum Armatimonadota; class Armatimonadia; order Armatimonadales; family Armatimonadaceae; genus Armatimonas. The sequence goes on from JANNDD010000864.1 coordinate 8,790, forward strand.
TCCCACCGCGTCAAAGAACAGGCCCGAGAGCCGCTCCTGCTCTCCGGTAATCCACTCCTCATAGAAACCCGGCAGCAGCGGGCCTTGGTAGAGTTCGACCGCGGTTGCCAGATGCTGGGCGCTCTCTATAGTACTTCCCGCTTTGGCCGCTGCCTTGATAGCCGCTTCGAACCGCGCCACATCCGTAGACACAGTGGCAGGGTTGAGGCCCACGGAGAAGCGGTCGGCACGCAGGACCGTACCCTGCGGCACGCCCGGCGGCTCAAACTGGTTGCGCAGCGAAGAGAGCGCCACGGACAGGCTGTTTCTCAGCGTAAGCGTGTCGCTATCGGGCCAGAGCATCTCGATCAGGATTTCACGCGAATGGGCCTGGCGCAGGTGATAGGCAAGGTAAGCGAAGAGAGAAGCGACCTTCTGCGTCTTGAAACGAGTGATAATTTGTTTGTCAGCGCGATCCCCGCGCTCGGCCCGCAGGCCGCCAAAGAGAGTTATCTTCCAGGATTCATTCATTTCGTTACCTTCGGAGCGGCGGCAGACTTCGACATTTGAGCGCATGAGCTTCGACGTTTGAGCGCATGAGTGGCTTGCTTGACGGTTCTCCCGGTCTTTTGGTGAAAGTAAGTGGAGGGGTGACAGCCGTTGTCAACACCGATTTTATCACCAGCTATTGCTACTCGCTACAAGGTCAAAATAAGCGGGTGCAGGACATAAAAGTGGTGAGGCGAGCCGATTTGCCTTTGTCGCCTAAAGTCGTCATCATAGGCGGATGACTGAAGAAACGAAACGACGAGTACTTGAGCGAGTCGAGCAGATTCTCGCCGCCCAAGATGGCCCCCTAAAAACCATCAATGATTTGGAGCAGATTGCCCTCAACGTTCGAGATGAGGTAGCCAAGGCAACCCTGGAAGAAGCGGCTAAGCAGATCCAACAAGATCAACCTGAAGAGGCAGAATCCCAAGAAGCTAAACCCGAAACTCAAACGCCCTGTGTCGCTTACAAACTGCCCTGCCATCACTGCCAGAAAAATGCCTACTTTAAGGGGATGAAGTCCAAAACAGTTCAGACTTTGGCAGGTTGGATAACTCTGACGAGAGCGTACTATCACTGTCAGAGGTGCCATCAAGGATTTTATCCCACCGATGTAGAGCAACAAGTCTCAGGACATATGACGCTACGCTTGGTTCAGGAAGTGGCGGCACTTTGCACCTGTCTACCCTACAATTTGGCTATGCAGACCCTGGCACGCCTTACCCCCATTTGCCTAAGCGGACGCACCGCTCAACGCTTATGTAGTCAGGTTATTGCCCCTCAAGTGGAACAATATCTTGAGCAGCGCCAGCAAGAGATGCTCCCTCTGGCCTTCCAGCCGGAGCAAAATCTCCCTGCCGATTTGCCCATCCCAGAGGTGCTTTACATTGAGGCAGATGGCGTTCATACCCCGATGCGCGATGGTTCCTGGCGAGAAATGAAGGTAGGAGTTGTCCGTGCCGAGTTTAAGGACGGTCGTGAGCAAATGCCTGCTCGCTACCTTTGCACCCTGGAAGATTCCCGCCATTTTGGCAAGCACTGGGAAGCGCTTGCCTTGAAATGTGGCTCTTTGAGAGCCGATAACCTCGCTGTTTTGGGAGATGGAGCGGCTTGGATTTGGAATCTTGCCTCGGCATGTTTTCCTCGTGCCCAGCAGATTCTGGATTTCTATCATGCCAGCGAGTATGTCGCCGATGTCGGCCATGATATTTTAGGTGAGTCTAAGCAACCTTGGCTGACTGCCCGTCTCTCTGAGATGAAGCGTAGCTCTTGGGGTAATTTTTGGGATTCCATTGAGGCGTTAGGTCGCTCTGATCTGGAATCTATTTCTCGACTGAAGACCTACTTTGGCAACAATGCTTCTCGAATGGACTACGGTGATTATCTTCGTCGTGGTTTTTGTATCGGCTCTGGGCTTGCTGAGTCTTCTTGCAAGCGTATCGTGAGCCAACGTTTGAAGGGTTCTGGCATGCGCTGGAGCGTGTGTGGTGGTGAAGTTATTGCCCGTCTGCGTGGTTTCTTTTTTGGCAACGAGCTGGATGCGTTTTTTGCCTTTTGGAGTCACCACTCTTTGCAGCCTGCTACCTCACCACTTTTATGACCTGCACCCAAAATAAGCGATATTGCCCGCTTCACCAAAAGACTTCACCAAAAGACCGGGAGAACCCGCTTTTTCTTTTTGTTTCGGGCGGTCATTTCATGATTCTGTCAGGGGTGCTCTATAGACTCTCCTTAACACCGGGCGATGCAAAAACAGACGCTTGCCCTTTGCAGGAGGATAGGTTCTAATGAAACGAGATTTGTTCCCGAACGTGATCGTGGCGCTGCTTGTCGCTATGGCGACGGTCTACCCCGCCGCTGCCCAGACGCGCTACACTATCACTAACCTGGGGGCGGAGACGTACCCCAGCGACATAAACGACAGGGGCGATGCCACCGGCAGTGTCTCCTATCCGGCTACCCGCAGGAGCCAGGCCTACTCACGGGCATTTATACGAGGAGCGGACGGCACTACGACGGGACTGGGCACCTTTGGCGGCCCCACCAGCGTGGGCAGGGCTATTAACAACAACGGGCAGGTTGTCGGCTGGGCGGAGAAGAGCAGCCTGGTAGATGATTACGATGCCTTCCTGTGGGAGCAGGGTCAGTTGAAAGAGCTCAATACTATCGCGGGCCCCAACGGAGTCAGCGCCGCCAGCCTGGGCTGGCGGCTCAAGGCAGCCTACGCCATTAACCATAACGGCCAGATTGTCGGGCACGGCAACTACACTCGCACCGACGGATGTACCGCCTTCCTGTGGGAGCGGGATGTCAATGGCAACGTGTCGGTACGGCCCGTCGGCCTGGGAGTGCCGCCCTACGGTGATAGCGAAACGCGTGGCCTCAATAACCTGGGGCAGGTCAGCGGCGCGGCACCGGCGGCAGCGGTCACCGCCATGCCGACCAGCTACACCTTCCGCGCCAGCCTGTGGGACAATGGCGCTAACACCGACATCGGCTGGCTGCCAGGCAGCTCCTCCAGCAATGCCTTCAGCATTAATGACATGGGACAGGCGGTGGGTTTCTGCGGAGGTAATAGCACACGCGCCTTCCTCTGGGATAGCATCTCCGGGATACGTCCTCTGGGCACGCTGGGCGGTACGAGCAGCAATGCTTTCAAGATCAACAATAGAGGTCAGGTGGTCGGCTGGGCTTACAATGCTGCAGGTAGCGACCGGGCCTTTGTCTGGCAAGATACCAACGGCAACGGCATCTCCGACGCAGGGGAGATGAATGACCTGAACAGCCTCTCCAACGTGGGCCGCGACTGGGTGCTGAAATCAGCGCGCTCCATCAACAACAAAGCCACCGCGCAGCAGATCATCGGCAACGGCACGTTCAAGGGCAAGAACCATGGGTTCCTACTGATACCACAATAAGCAGTAATAAGTATAGAGCGGAGTACGAAGGAGAGTGGCTGCCAGGCCCGCCGATAAAAATCGGCGGGCTTGCTCACATCTATTATAGTGAAGCGGAAGGAGCCGGAACGGTTCGGAATAGGGATCTAGGAGCGGGTTATTTGACCCACCCCGTTTAGGTCCAGCAAGGAGGTTACTCGGCTCCCGATTTCTCGGATCCCGGCTGGCTTGCCAGCCACGCCAAAGGAGACAGATATTACGAAGAACTATGCGGCCTTAACTCCAGACGATGTGCGCGAAAACGTTGCTTTTCGGTGACAACGTGGAGCTTTTACCGATCCTAGGATTGCTTCATTAAAAAGGGGGCTACCGCCAAAAACGGTCGGTTTCGTAGACTATCAAGTATAGTGTCAGGACATCGTTATACCAAAGCAACTGTGGGTAAAGTGTCCAGGAAAACGTCGGGTCTACACTCATAAGAGCACTGGAGCGACGAGGCATTTCTGTGCCGAGCGAACTGCTCGTTGTCGGCTTCGATAACTTGGAAGCGGGACGGACATTCAAGCCCGCTTTTCCCACCACCGACCCGGATTGGTTCAGCGTCGCGCCGAGGACCCGGTCAC
>JANNDD010000908.1:0-9214 GCA_031387365.1 Armatimonas sp.
ATGATGTCCCCAGTATTTCATCCTCTAAGGGACGAAACCGGGGACAGAAATGAGGAAGAACAGGGGACGATAATTTATTTTTTTGTCTCCACCACAAAGACGAAGGAATTTACTTCGTTTCTGGCAAACTAATGTTTATGATACTGATTACCCGCTACCGGGAACTCTACGACTACGAGTGCTCTGCCAATGCGCAGCTGCTTACCATGATCGAGTCCGTGCCCGAAATCAGCCGCACCGACCCGCGTTTCCAGCGTTCCCTGAATTTGTGTGCGCATCTGGCGCTGGGACGGGAGAACTGGTTGAGCGTGATGGCAGCGGAGAGGCGGGAACTCGCGACTTGGTTTGAGGCCGATGCGACGCTCGAATCTCTGCGCCCCCGCTTTGCCGCCCTAGAGAAGCGCTGGGGGGCCTATCTCGCCGCCCTTACCGATGACCAACTTGAGGACACTTTTACCTTCATGGAGGGCAATGGCGTTACTTACCGCGTGCTCATCGAAGGCCAACTGATCCAGCTCAATGGTCACGCGTGCTACCACCGGGGGCAGGTCGCGCTTCTCGTGGACATGCTCGGCGGCACAACCGTGGACACGGACTATATTGACTGGATCTACTTCCGCGACCTGCGCTACGGAGAGGTTACTGAGGCAGTGGGGGAAGGGTAAAGCTACCCGTGCCGCGATCTTGCGCCACACTCTGTGCTAGCTTCTGGTTCATAGGAGCCAGGATACTGAAGTGGCTGTAGCCTCGAATAAGCTGGAAATGTACCTGAGGATTGCTATTGCTGCGCTGCATCGCTTGCAGATCCTCGCCGTTGCCTTCCAAGTCACCCTCAAACACAAACGTGGGGCTTTTGATTCCGTGTAGCCAGTTGCCCGGTGAGCGCAGGCGTAGCTCTTGGTCGGTGAGGGCGCAGGTAAGATATTGCCCACCGTAGCCTGAGACATCGCTGACTGGGCCAAAACAGAAGACCGCGCGGAAACGGTTGCTACTCTCCGCAACGAGCAGGACAAGCGTCCCACCAGTGCTGTGACCACCCAAAAAGATGCGCTTTGGGTCTACGTGAGGTTGTTTGGCCAGGAAGTCCGCAGCTGCTAGTACATCGTCTACCTCACCAAAAAAGCTCTCTTTTCGGCTGGTGGTAGTGTTGCCTCCTCGCAGCGCAGGAAAGAGCATCACGACACCCGCTTGTCGAAAGGCGCGGGCACTCTGGTCGTTCTGCGGATCGTCTGGCCCCCATGCCTCCCCAATACTGTTGCTGTCACCGCCTGTGATCCAGATAATCGCTGGGTGCTTCTTGCCATCTTTGGTGGGTGGTGTCAGATACGCCGGAAGCATCCCTACAGGGGATTTGTACTCCACTAGGTTGAAGAGTCCTTTCGGAGGGGCTACGACGGCCTCACGGTCGTCTTCCTGCCGCACAACCTGCGTCTGAAACCCACGCTTCGCTTCAAGAAGTGTACGTGTTTCTCGTCTCCAGCAACCCGCCACAACACTAAGGGTAACGAGACATAGAGGAAGAATCAAGCATCGTTTCATGAGGGCATTTTACCGTGTGTTTGGGATAAAAAGCCGTTCCCGAAGCGTGTCCCAGCTCACCTTGCCCAGTGTCTTGGCCCGCTCGGTGTAGGAGGGCTCACCGAAGGCTTGGCTTGCGCGGAGCAGGGGAAGCACGAGCTTGCTGCCGTCCACTTTGTGCGTCGGGTCGTTCTCATGTGGCCAAGGCTTGCTGCCATCGGCGAAGGGAATCAGATACTCCAGTGCGCCACGGAGGCTGCGGCCATCCGTTGTCTTGTAGCCCCATAAATCCACCCCCACGCGCTTGGCGTAGTCGGCCATGGCGCACATCGCAGTGAGGTTGAACGTGCTGTAGCCCCAGCTATCGGCGCGCGCTAGCTCACGCGGCAGCGTGCCATCGGGCTGGAGCTGCTCCGCGATGCGCTTTGTTTTGAACTCCTCGGCGATGGCACGGGCGTCGTCAGTCTTGCCCAGATAGAGCGCCAGCGCCGTGGCCTGCACGTCCCACCAGCAGCCGTGATTATTGCCCGCCTTCTTCTCCGCCACCCCGATCTTGCTCGTTGTCAGCCAGGTGTAGTAGTCGGAGAGCCACACCCGCATTGCCTTTTGATCGTCCACGCTCCACACCGGCGACTTGTCCAAAAGCTCCAGGCAGAGCAGAACCGTCGTGAGATCGCGCCACTCAATCACGCCCTCTTTGCGCCCTAAGACGCCGCCGGGGATCGCTTGGCCGTTATCGAGGTGCGGGAGCATGCGCGTCTTCGGATCGAGAAACCAGGTACGCAGCAGCAGTGCGGCGTGCTTGACATACTCCGGGTTGCTCTTGAAGTAGTCCGCGAGAATGAGATTACAGGCCGCCCGCTTGATCGCCCCTGCGTTGTTCTCATCGCCCAGTGCCACCTGCGCGGCGTTGCGTTTGCCGTCTTTTCGGATAAACGGGAGGCCATCGGGCTTGTCGGGGTTGGGCCAGAAGTAGGGGGCGTAGCTCACATAGGCATGCGGATCAATCCCCGCCAGTCCCTGCTTCTTATCTAGCACCGAGCGCGGCTTCTGCGTGATTACCTTCGCGGCATCGTCTAGCAAGCGCTGAAGCACAGGTTGGAGTGCACTCGTCGGGCTCGCTAGGCTGGCTTTTGCCGTGTAGAGATCGGCGAGCGTCGCCTGCGCATTCGTACGGAGGGGAGCGACCAAGAGAAGGGGGAGAACGGCGAGAAAAAGCGCAGCGCGGCGTAGCGTAAACATGGTGGGTAGACGGTGTTAGGGCGGGAGAATGTTCAACTTTTCCTTTTGTTCCAGGGACTTGTCTCCTGAAACAAAAGGAATTATTAAGTGTCAGTCAGAGGCTAGCCGCCTCGTCTGCCGAAACCGCCCGGTGGAGGAGGTGGGGGTGGGCCACCGCCGGGCCGGAAACCGCCCCGCTCGCCTTCCTGAGGAGTGGCTCCCAGCACAATATCAAAGCTTGCGGTCTGCTCACCGATCTTACTGCCGTTGACTATTGCGAACTCTCTCGCCACCAGCGCCTGCTCCTTGGCACTGCGAAGCTGCCCGAAGACATTGTCGCGGACGTTGCCAGGGTGCCCTTTGATAAAGAGCTGTGTGGTGAGTGCCTGCTTGCCCTTGACGCTCACACGCATATGGACGTGGGGAGCTGAGCGTCCGGGATAAACAACCGGCTTGACGGTGCGGAAGCGATAGACACCCGTGGAATCGGTCTCAAATTTGCCGTAGCCCTGGAAGTTCTTGTCCTCGTAGCCATTGCTACCCTGCGCTAAGTAAACCCCGTTGCTGTCGGTCTGCCACAGCTCAATCGTGGCGTTCTTGATGGGGTTGCCCTTGGCATCGAGAATGCGGCCTGTGAGGTGGGCGATGGTGCCGATGGCAGGTGTGAGGCTCTTGCCAACAATCACCAGGTCGTTGTCCTTATCGAGCGGGATGCGGTTGTAGGGGTAGAAAGGGCCTTCCGTCATCCAGGGAGTGGCCGCCAGCTCATCGGCAAAGGCTTGTGCACTGAGAGTGGAGACGAAGAGGCCTGAGGTGAGCTGCAAAAGATGTCGTCGGCTAAGCAAGTTGTTTTTCATGAATTTATTCCTACCACCAGAGAGGCTGTGTATCCTGTAGAGACGCTTCCGGTGACGGTTGCTATTTGATAGGTGGTTCCGTCGCTGAAGATACCATCGGCAGAGAAGCTCGTCACCGAGGTGTTCTGCCCATGCGCTGCGTAGAGCGAGGAGGCATAGACTGTCTGAGTGATCTCTGGCGGAAAGGCGAGCTGCGAGGTGGCGGTGGCGGTTCCGGCGAGCGAGGTGAGATAGACCTGGAAGTGAACATGGGTGATGCGCCCCGGATACCAGCCCGGATAAACTGTCTGGAAAGTGACTCTCCCATTGGCATCGGTCTTCTGAATTCCCCGGCAGTAGGTTTCGCCCAGGTGGTTTCCATTGGTGCCACTACTGTAGCCGGAGTATGTGCCGTCTTTATCGCAGTGCCAGATATAGACATAGGCATTGGGAATTACGCCACAGGCTCCGTTGACCTTGACCAGAGTCAGTTCGATGGTCAGAGGCACTCCCGTTTTAGTCTCTGCAATATTGCTACGAACCATGCTGGCATTGCTCAGTACGGTGTAGAGCGGGTAGGGGCCATCAGTCTCCGTGGGAATTAGATGACAGCTTGAAGTGGGTGTCGGAGTAGGAGTAGGCGTTGGTGTCGGAGTCGCACCTGGATCAGGCGTCGGTGTTGGGGTCGGAGTGGGTGTCGTAATCGTGCTTCCCCCACAGCCACTCGCCAGAGCAAGCCCTGTTCCTCCGGCGAGCACAAAGGCTTCCCTACGGGTGAGTGTTTTTTTAGTTATCTTTTTGTGCATTATCTCTGCTTCTTTCGCTTTCCGATCTGAAGCATACCGGGCAAAAGTGAAGGGATGATGATGCCCCCGTTCATCCGGTTTTTATCACAGAGCCGACTAGCGGCGATAGAGCCTCAGAGGACACGACCATGAACACACAAATCAACCCCGTCAACCCTGACGACAACACTCTCGACCCCAGCTCCTACAGCTTTTGAGCGGGAGATCATCGCCAAGCGCCGACGCGGCTACCCGTCGGAGACCAACGTCGGTAAGGGCGTTCGCTCGGTGCAGGGTGGCGCGAAAATCTTGGAAGAGAAACTCGGACGGCGCGACCCGTGCCCCTGCGGCTCCGGGAGGCGTTTTTGACCGTTGCTGCCTGCGCTCGGGCCGCTACGACGGGGCGCTCCGCAACGACTACTGGCGCTGATACGGGCGGTATTTCGGGTTCGGGGGCATACGGATTCGGGCGCATAAATGGGCCCGCTACGCGTTGGTGGTCATCTTGCCTTTATCGGCGGCCTGAGCGTTCTTGCGGGCTTCGTCTTTGGCGGTGGCCATTTCTTCTACCGTTTTGGTGTGCAGGCGCGCCGTGCCCTTGAAGCCGACCATGCGGTGCACGCGCGTGCCGTTGGTGGTTTGGGCTTCTAGCTCGGCTTTCGCGGCATCTACCGCGCCGCTTTTTTGGTACTGTGGGAGCCACTCCGACTGGGCGACCAGCATCTGGTCCGTCATCTGCCAGATTTCTTCCGGATCGCAGACCGCGCCGGTGAGCGGGTCGTGGAGCATGGCTTGCTTGAGGAGCGTCCGGTCGCCGGTGAGCGCGGCGTGCACCGACATGCGCTGGACATTAATGCTCGCCGTACAAGTGGCGGCGCAGGCAAGCGGCAGGTCCCCGACAATGGGAATATTGATGCCGTTTCTATCCACGTAGCCGGGCACTTCCACAATCGCATCGGCGGCCAGATTCGGGATCGCGCCGTTGTTGACGACGTTGAAGTGCCCTCGGTACACGCGGCCTGTTTCGAGGGACTCGATAATGTAGCTGCCGTGTTCCTCGCTGCGCTTCTCGGGGGTGAACGGCGGCGGGTCTTGCGCCAGCCAGTTGGGGAAGTCGGTCTCAAACCAGCTCCGGCCCTCGGTGCAGACCCGCAGGTAGCCGCCCGTCTCACCGTTGATCCACGATGATAGATCTACCCATTTATTGATCTCATCGAGGCGCTTTCGGTACCAGGGCAGGTACTCGGAGAGGTGCCCGTTGCTCTCGGTGGAGTAGTAACCAAAGCGCTTGAGAGCGTCAATGCGCACTTTCTCGGTGGTGGGGTAGCGGTCGTGGCCGGTGAATAACTCGTAGAGCTTGGGAATCAGATCAATCCCGCGCCAGACAGCCTTCACGCACCAGGTCTGGTGGTTGATGCCGGAGAAAACAAAGTCAATGTCGCGGCGATGCACTTTCTCATCTTCACCAAGCAGCCCCTCGCGCTTGGCCCACTGTTCCACGCAAGAGGCGATCTGGTGCTGCGCACCCTGCACGCCGTGGCACAGCCCGACGGTGTTCACGCCGCCGTAGTGGTTTGCGGCCCAAGTGAGCATCGCCATCGGGTTGGCGTAGTTCAGAAACAGTGCGCCCGGCTTTGCCACCTCGCGGATGTCTTTACAAAAGTCCAGGGTCGCGGCAATCCCGCGCTGGCCGTACATGATCCCGCCCGCGCAGAGTGTGTCGCCCACGCACTGGTCAATGCCGTATTCGAGGGGAATGTCAATGTCATCGGCAAACGCGGAGAGCCCGCCGATGCGCACGGTGCTGATCACGTAGTCCGCGCCTTCGAGTGAGGTTCTTCTCTCTGTTGAGGTGCTGATGGTGGCGGGCAGGTTATTGCCCTTGATATCGCGCTCGGCGAGCTGCTTGACCATGTCTAGGTTCTGGGCATTGAGGTCGTGGAAGGCGAAGTGCATGTCGGCGAACTCGGGGACGGTGAGTAGGTCCGCCATCAGGCGGCGGGTGAAGCCGATACTACCGGCTCCGATCATACAGACTTTAAGGGGCATAGGCTATTTTAGCGCCCAAATGGCGTCGCTTGCAATCGTCGTTTTGCGAGGGGGAGTCAATTTTGGCGCTCTAGTGCCAGCGCGATGACCTGCTCCAGCGTGAGAGTACGGCCTTCCGCCCAAGCCAAAGCGAAGGCATCGGCTCCCAGAGCTGCCCGAGCTTCATCCGTCCACTGGTCAAACCATCGCTGATCGGGCGGAGCGATTCCTACCCCGAGCTGCTCCCGTAGGAGCGCAGCGGCACCTTTTAGGCGCGCTGTGCGTCCGGGGGCGGACTCCGCGAGCGCGATACCACCTAGACCTTCCAGTAAGTCCGCGAGGAAACGCCGGTTTCCCAGCTCGTAGGTCAATGTCAGACTTTTTTCATAGAGGGCGCGCGCCGCGGTAGAGTCGCACTGTTCGATAGCCAGAAGCCCCAGGCTACCCAGAGCGAGGGCGGAATTCCCCTGGGCTCCCATCTCCTGCCAGAGAGCGAGGCTCTCCCCTAGAAGGGAGTGCGCCAGGGGGTAGTCTTCTTGCAGGCGAGCTACATTTCCCAGATTGTGTAAAGCGCTAGCGGCACCCCAATCTTTTCCCAATTCGCGGTGGAGGGCAAGGCTTTCCTCAAACAGAGCACGTGCCGCCGTATAGTTCCCTTGGTCACGGGAAAGGGTGCCCAGATTGCTGAGTGACGTTGCGATGCCCCAGCGGTTTCCTTGATCTCGATGGAGAGTCAGGCTCTCCTCATAAAGAGAATGCGCGGCGGTGTAGTCGCCTTGGCCATAGGCCAGAGTGCCTGCCCCATTGAGTACTTCGGCATGTCGCCTGAGTACTTCGGCATGTCGCCGTATCCGCTTCCCTTCTATTTCGAGTGCTAACTGACACCAGACGCGTCCTTCGGAGTCGGCCCGATTGTACCAGAACCGCCAGAGGCACCCTACTAGCTGTAAGCCGCTCTCAGGATCACTGCCGTCTTTGCAAGCCCAGGTCAGTGCCGCTCGGAAGTTATCGTGCTCGGTCTCTAGTCGGGTATACCAGATGCTTTGCTCCTGCCGGGACATCTGCGGCTCCGCCTGCTCCGCTAGATCAACGAAGTAGGCTAGGTGACGCTCACACCACACCTCGCCGCCGCCCCTCTCCTGCAGGCGATCTCGTGCGTACTGACGGACGGTTTCGAGAAGTTGGTAGCGGGTGTGGCCGTGCTTCTGTTCCGCGATCACCAGATTCTTATCTGTCAGCGAGGTGAGGTGATCAAGCACTTCCCAGTCTTCTACGTCGTCGCTTGCACAGACAGCTTCGGCGGCTTCGAGTGTCCACCCGCCCGCAAAGACCGCGAGCCGCTCCAGCACTTTCTTCTCTGTTTCACTCAGCAGGTCATAGCTCCAGTCAATCAGCGCGCGGAGGGTTTGTTGCCGTGGCAGCGCCGTGCGCGAGCCGCCTGTGAGCAAGCGGAAGCGCTGATCGAGCTTGCTGTTGATCTCCTCCACGGAAAGTGAGCGTGCGCGTGCGGCGGCAAGCCCAATGGCCAGAGGGATACCATCGAGGTGAAAACAAACCGATGCCAGAGCGGGAGCGTTCTCGTTGGTGACCCGAAAGCTCGGCTGTGTTTGGAGTGCGCGGTCAATAAAGAGGCGCACTGCCTCAAAGTGGGAGAGGCTCTCGGGGGTCTGGGACTGCTTTGGGTCGGGAAGCGAGAGCGATGGAACGCGGTAGGTGGCCTCGCCGGTAATTCCCAGGCCCTCGCGGCTCGTGGCAAGAATCTGTACGCTGGGACACCCGCGCATCAGAGCATCTGCGAGCCTTGCGCAGGCATCGAGAACATGCTCACAGTTGTCTAGCAAGAGCAAGAGGTGCTTAGTTTTGAGCTGCTCGGTGAGGGTTGTCAGTATCGGTTTGCCCGGCTCCTCTTTCACCTGGAGCACACTCGCAACCGTCTGCGCGACGAAATTTGGATCGGTGAGGGGGGCTAGCTCCACGAGAAAGGCACCCTCGGGAAAGCGCTCCAGCAGATCCGCGGCGACTTGCAGGCTTAGGCGAGACTTGCCGCTTCCCCCTGCGCCCGTGAGAGTGAGGAGCTTGTTTTTTGCCAGAAGCTTCTCCACGATCTCTAGTTCCTCTTCGCGTCCAATAAAGCTCGTCACTTGCTGAGGAAGGTTGTTGGGATGCGTCGAGAGCGACTTGAGCGCGGGGAAGGTATCCGCAAGCGCGGGATGCTGCATCTGATAGATCTGCTCTGCCCGCGCCAGGTCTTTAAGCTGATGGGCTCCCAGATCACGAAACTGGGTTTGTGAAGGCAGAGCATCTCTGACCAGCTCTTGGGTTGCCAGTGTGAGCAGTGTCTGCCCGCCATGCCCCGTGGCGAGCAGCCGTGCCACACGGTTGAGTGGTTGTCCAAAGTAGTCATCGTTGCGGCTCTCGACCGCCCCGGTGTGTAGTGCCATACGCACTTTGAGAGGTATCTGCTCCGGCCAAGGCTCGCTTGTCAATGTAAGCTGAGCGGCTAGGGCGGCAGTTATCGCCTCCGTTGCGGTGGGGAAGGCAGCACAGAAGGCATCGCCGATGGTCTTGAAGACGTGGCCATTATGCGTCTCGATGGCATCACGCAGCAGCGCATCGTGGCGGACGAGTGCGGCTTGCATGGCCTCGGGTTGCGCTTCCCAGAGCTTGGTGCTCCCCTCGATATCCGTGAACAGAAATGTGACAGTTCCAGCGGGTAGATTACGCATCGGCTTATTGTAACCTTTTTCATGGATCGCTGGTTCGCCGATTGAAACGCTTGTCGTGAATTACGTTTTTGCTGTGCCGTCACCGTTCGAGGGATTAAAA
>JANNDD010000912.1:0-6737 GCA_031387365.1 Armatimonas sp.
TTGATGTCCATTAGCTCTGCTAGCCAGGGGAGCGAGTTGGTGATGCCGGGATTGGTGGGAGGAAGACCGACTCCCTCCAGGCGACGGTCCGCAATAAATTCGATGTACTGCTCGAACTCGTCCGATGAGAGCCCGAGGCCAGCGACGGGCAGGCAGTCGCGGATGAAGGCTTTCTCTAGAGTCACGGCCTCTTTCATCAAGTCCACCAGCTCCTGCTGGAAGGCGGGCGTCCAAATGTCCGGGTTCTCCTCGATCAGCCCTAGGAATAAATTCCGGAAGACCTCGATATGGTTGGACTCATCTCGGAGCGTGTAGCGAAACATCGTCCCGATTCCCGTGAGCTTGCCCTGGCGGTAGAGCGAGAGAACCATTCCAAAGAGGCCGTAGAACTGTGTGCCCTCCATGCACTGCCCGAAGACAAAGATATTTTTTGCCAGGAGCTGCTTGTTCTCAAGAAGTGTCAGGTCCAGGTCGCGGCGTAGCGCGTAGGAGACGCGGGTGACGAACTCATTTTTCTTGCGGATCGTCTCAATATCATCAAACATCGCCTCGCACTCGTGGGGGTCAATGCCCAGCGAGCTGATCATGTAGAGCAGCGAGTCGGCGTGGATATTCTCCTCGTGGGCATGACGCCCCAGCACCAGCTTCAGCTCGGAGGCCGTGACCAGCTCACGAACCACGTGCTGAATGTTATCGCCGACAATGCCCTCGGCGGCAGAGAAGTACCCAATCGCCATGCGAACGATCCAGCGGTCAATGTCCGTGAGGGCGCTCTCACTGCGCCACTGCTCGGCATCACGTTGCATGGGAATGTCTTCCGGTTCCCAGTGATTGGCTTTCATCTTCTGATAGAGATTGTAGGCCCACTGGTAGCGCAGGGGGAGCAGGTTGAAGGTCATGGTCTCACGGCCATTGATCACGCGCTTGGCCGCGAGGGCTGCCTGAGCCTTTTCCTCATCGAGAATAAATGTCTTACCACCAAGAGTGTACGTGGTCTGCATGCCTCTGACTGACTTTCTTAACACCCCTCCGTTTGCTTATCTGGGGGTGGTGTCCCAAATTTCCTGGGACGCTATATGTAGTGGACGAGGTTGATTATACGCCCCACATATGGGGCTGTCAACGCTTTTTTGAGTGAACTTATGAGCAAACATATAGTATTTTAAAGGCAAACATACTGTCAAACGTTTGCTTGGAAATTGAGTTGACAAAACTGCTGTTTGCCGCTTATAATTGCCTTATGTCTACTCAGCTATTTGACGAAGAAGCGCCCACTGTGACCGCTCCCAAGAACGGTCGCTCCGCACGAAGCGCACCGGTTCCCAAGCCCGAAATCGCTCTCACGGATCCCTTCGATGAGGAGCCCGAGCCCACACTCAGTGTGCCTGAGGAAGTGTCTCCTGTGGCTGTTGCGGAGCCTATCGCCCCCGTGCCTGATCCTGAGCCGATTTCGCTTGCCGTCGCCGTTGAGCCCAAGCCCATCGTGGTTGCGGCACCCGTTGTCATTCCTGCACCCGTTGTGGTTCCTGCGTCGCCCGTGGCCGCTTTGGTAGCCTCAGGCGTCGTTGGCCCACGCCGCTTGCCCGACGAGCGGCAGAGCCTGACCCTGACCCTAAAGGCGGGCGGTTGTGCGGGGCTGGTAATCGTGGGACTCTTCGAGGAGGGGACGCCAGGGGAGGTGCTGTTGCTCCTACGAAGCGCCCCCGCTGGAGCAACTGCGGCACTGGAAGCGTTTGCCGCGACCCTGAGCCTGGCACTGCCCTACGGCATTCCCGCAGGCGTGCTCGCCAGCCAGCTTCTCGAACTTCTCCCTGAGGGCAATGCCCGCGAGGCCGCAGCGTCTATCGCCGCTTCCTTGAGCGCCCGGTTTTAACCAGAGTCGCGGGCGACCTACGCGGCGAAGACGCCGTGTAGGTCGGGTTCTTGATCCTGCTGAACAAGGGTCAGCACGGTATCGCCCACTTGGAGGATGGCATTGGGCGAGGGAAGCATGCCCTTATCGTTGCGCAGGATCGCGATGATGTGGGCATCGCCGGGGAGCGCGATCTCGCCAATGGAGCGACCCACCACTGGAGACTGGTCCGAGAGCTCAATGGAGACGATCTCCAGATGGCCTCGTGCCAGTGCTGCGACTGGAATCAGGTGATCCACCTCGATCTCTTGCTCAATCAAGTTGAAGATCAGCCGGGTCGCCGAGACCGTGGTATCAATGCCGAGCTGGGCAAAGAGCGCCTCGTTGGCCGGTGAGTTGACGCGCGCAATGGTGCGAGTAATCCCAAAGCGTTGCTTGGCCATCTGACAGACAATTAAGTTGTCTTCGTCCTCGCCCGTCGCGGCCACGATCACATCAGCACGGGCAAAGCCCATCTCCTCCATGACACGCGCCTCACAGCCATCGCCCTGCTGCACCACCTCACCGAGATCTTCCGCAAGTCGCTGCGCACGCGCTCTCTCTTTTTCTAGAAGAAGCACTTCGTGGCCCGCGCCCACCAGATCTTTTGTTAGGTAGTAGCCCACATTACCGCCGCCAATGATAATTACATACATTTTGGAGAGCTACACTTTCTGAGCGGCATCGAGATAGCTGTCAAGCTGTGCCATAAACGCATCGGGCCGTCGCCCTTCCACCAAGTCGCAGAAGAGTCCCGCGGAAGTCGAGGTGGTGCAGAGGGTCTGAATCCCCATCTCGGCGTAGACTGCCGCCCGTGACGGGTCGTAGATACGGGTGAATACCTGTGGGACATTGAAGATACGCTTGGCGATCTGCGCCGCCATAATATTGCGGTTATCGCCATCCGTGACACTGATAAAAGCATCAGCCCCTTCGATCCCAGCACGCTTTAAGACATCCATGTCCGTGCCTGGGCCCACTATTTTCTGTCCCTTAAACTTACTGCCCAGCCGCCGAAACGACTCCGAGGTGCGGTCCACGACCGTGACATCGTGGCGCTCGATAAGAAGCCGTGCCAGGGTCGAACCCACGCGGCCACAGCCAACAATTACAACTTTCATAACGCTAGATTGTACCCTATTTCACAAATCCCGTCTGCTAAAGACAAGTGCCCCCACCAGGAAAACCAGGATGACATAACCCGCAATAAAAGCAAAGTCAATCGGCACGGGTTGCTGGCCCGGAAACGGACTGCTGAGCGTGATGGTCTTGCCATCGAGTGAGGGAAACGGCCCCAGCAGCTTGGTCGTCCAGCGTGCCATCCTGCCTATCGGCATGGCGTAGCTCGCGGTGCTGGCAAAGATTCCGAGCGCCTGAATCGCAAACGTGCGCTCCAGAAACCGCAGAAGCCCCTCTGCCCATCCGATCCCCGCCGCCATCACCGAGAGCCCCGCAGCCAGAGGGAACGCAGTGAAGGTCGAAAAACACAGCGCCAGGCTCGTGAAGACCACGGGATAGAGCGCCAGGCAGGGCAGAGCCGCAAAGAGATTGCGGTGCGAGTGCGCGGGGTCACGGAGCGTGGCGACGGCAAAGAGCACCAGTGCCCAGAGTAGCAAGCTTCCCAGAACAAACCCTAGGATCCCCAGCCACTTGCCCGCATAGACCGCTGTGCGTGTGAGTGGCTTGGGCAAGATCGTGCTTAAAACACCCCGGTCTATTTCTGAGGAGATCGCACCCGAGGCGAGCGCAATGCCAAAGACGGCCCCAAAGAACTTTAAAATATCCGTGCCTAAAAAGATATAGAGCCCGATAAAAATCCGGTCGGCCTGCTCGCGCGGCAGCAGGAGCAGGCGCCCGGTCAGGGGCACAAAACCACCGAGCACCACCAGCACCGCCACGAGCAGAGACAGCCAGCCCGCACGGCGGCGGAGCGCTTCTTTCAGAGTGAGCCTAGCAATGGTGAGCATTATCCCCCCTGGGCGAAGGGATTGTTGTCATGCGCGTACTGCGTCAGATAGCCCTGCGCCTCGGTGGCCGCTGCCGAGCCGGGGGACTTGCCGACCACCTGGCTCCAGAGCTGGAGGGCGCGGTTGATATTGCCTTCCCGGTAGGCCGTGTTCGCCTGCCTGAGCAGGCCCTGTGCTTCCTGGGAGTTTCGAGCATTGGCGCTCTCGAAGTCAGCGGCCTTGAGGCTGGATGTGCCCGGGGCGGCGCGCTTAGGAAACTGCGTCGTTCGCTCCGAGGGCGCGACGGCAGTTGACGGGCCAGCGGGGGCGCTACTATCAAGAATACGGGCGACTGCATCGTACTCCGCCTTGGCCTGGGTATCGTCGGGCTTGAGATCCAGCGCTTTTTTGTACCAGCGTAGCGCCGCTGCAAGATCGTTGCGGTTCTGCGCCGCATGGCCCAGCTCACGGTAGCTCCAGCAGCCACCGTCGGTGGCTTTCTTCAAAATCTCATCGGTGTTAGACTTATTTTGTGCGACACGCTCAAAAGCCACGGCGGCAGCCTCGTAGCTCTTGGCGGCGTAGAGCGCAGCGGCCTTGTTGTAGTCGTCGGTTCCCGTAGCGTAGCCCATCTGGGTGCTGGCGCTCTTAAATGCACGAGTCAGTGCCAGCCCGCCCCCGACTAAAATACCGCCGATCAGAACCACCGCCAGCACCCAGCCAACGGTGCGCGACGTGCTCCCTGCCGACGCCTCCCACTGCGCTTGCATCGCGGGGGGCAGGGTGAGCTGTGTTCCACAGTGACGGCAGCTCAGCTCGCCTTTTTTGAGAAGATTTCCGCACTGCGGACAGGCCCACTGCATTTCATTGTCCTCGTTTGATTGCGCCACCAAATAAATCCGTGTGGCCACTGGCATCGTCGTAGAGGCGCTGGGCTTGTGTGCCGACCTCGGTTCCCACTGCTCGCTCCTTGGCGAAGTAGAACTGCTGAGCTGCCTCGCTGTAGCGGTTCTGGTTCAGGAGCTGCTGGCCGTTCTGGATCGCTTGGTTTGCCTCACGAAGCTCCTGCTCGGAGGCTTGCCGCACTTGCGGCGAAACTCTGGGAGCGCCTCCCCCCCCGGTGCCTGATGACGGGGCCATGCCGCCACCAAGCTTATTTCCGAGCGCCTTATCAATAAACTGATCGAGTGGGTCTTTGGCTGCGGTTTGTTGCCCCCCGCCTCCTGCGCCCGATGAAGGGAGAGCCATTGTCGGTGTTTGCGTTCCCAGCATGGTCTTGGCGAGAAGGAAGCCGATAATGACGAGTGCCGCGCCGCCTAGTGCGCCCCAGAGCCAGGCGTAGCTGCCGCGTGTCTGCACGGGGATGGGCGCGAGACCTCCCATTCTCCCCCCCCCTCCCGTTATCGGGAGGGGGGCAAGGGGGGAGGGCTGGATCGGCGCGGCTCCGAGCTGAGTGGCCGCGCCGTACTGAATAGTGGCATTAACAGGGGAAGCTCCCCCAAAGTCGGCGGCAGAGATCGGGGCAGGAGCGGCGAACGAGGCTCCGAACGCTCCGGTGCGGTTGGCGGCGGCAAAGACTCCCGTGCGGCTCTGCGCGACGGCTTCTAGGGCCTCACGCAGCTCGTGGGCGCTGGTGAAGCGCGCATTGGGGTCTTTCTGCGTGGCGCGCTGGATCACGGCCTCCAGCGCGGGTGTCGCGCCGGGCACAGGAGGAGTCGGGTCGTTGCAGATATGGTAGGTGATGGTTACCACCGAGTCACCGGTGAATGGCTTGCGCCCCGCCGTCATCTCCCAGAGCAAGATTCCGAGCGCAAAAATATCCGAGCGGGCATCAATAGGGAGGCCCTTGATCTGCTCGGGCGACATGTAGCTGGGAGTGCCAAAGATCTGCCCGGCCACGGTGAGCGCCGACTCCGAGAGAATCCGTGCGATCCCAAAATCCGTGAGCTTGATGTGGTTATTAGGGAGCACGTGCACGTTATCAGGCTTGATGTCTCGGTGAACGATCCCGGCTCTATGCGCGTAGTCGAGCGCGTCGGCGAGGGCGATGCCGATGCGAACCACTTCCGTGAGAGGCAGGGGGCCATTGGCGGTGAGGCGCTCACGCAGTGTCTGGCCCTCCAGATACTCCATCGCAATAAAGTAGTGTCCGTTGTCTTCCCCGACCTCGTGAATAGTGACGATATTGGGGTGGGAGAGCTGCCCGGCGGCACGTGCCTCGCGGTAGAAACGCTCGATCCGATCCACACGCGCGGCTCCGGCGGCATCCGGGGCAAGCGCCAGCTCTTTCACCGCCACCCGTCGCCCAACTTGAGGATCCTGCGCCTCGTAGACAATGTCATTGGAGCGCGCGATCTCTCGAACGATCTTATAGCGTCCGAGCTGCATCGCTAGCTCTCCCCTTCACTTGTCGAGGTAATTGAGAGAACCTTGAGTAAGACGACGGTACTATTGTCCTTACCACCTGCATCGTTGGCGGCATCCACAATATCAAGTGCGGCTTTTGAGAGGCTTTTATTGCTCATTAATGCCGCCAGAGCATCTTCACCCAGATAGCCCGTGACCCCATCGGTGGCGAGCAGCAGGATGTCTTCGGGGAAGAGCTTCTCCGTGAGAATATCCGCGTCCATCCCATCGCCCATTCCAATGGAGCGCGTGATGACGTTACGGTACGGGGATTTTTCCGCCTCAGCACGGCTCAGAGCGCCGCGCCGGACTTGCTCCTCAACCCAGGAGTGGTCGGTGGTGAGCTGGCGAATGCGCTCGCCCTCGCGTAGCAAGTAGGCACGCGAGTCTCCGACATGGGCAAGGGTGAGCATATCATTTAAGACGATGGCGACCACCATGGTAGTTCCCATGCCGTTTTTTGCGCCCATGTTGATCGCAGCCTGGGTGATGAG
>JANNDD010000921.1:0-3423 GCA_031387365.1 Armatimonas sp.
CTCGGAGGTGCCCTCTCCCTCCTTTGCTAGGATAGAGCTGGTACCCAGCGGGGTGGAACCTGGCACCTCGACCACAAAGATAGGCTCTTTTGCCTTCTTAGGATGAAGCATTATCGTGGTGCCCTTGGCAAACTCGGTTGCGGGAATCGTGCGCTCACCGGCGAGTGCGGGGAGGTACTTATCCGGGGAGATCAGCGTGGTGGTGACAATACTACTGCCGATCAGCAAGACGCTCATCATCACCGCCGCTGTTGTCAGCAGATGCCCCGCATTGCGAATACGTCCCTTGGGCTCGTCCTCAGTGTCTCCCTTATCACCTTCGACCAGGGGCATCACGACCACGCCCGTCTCAAAGCCCGAGAGACCTAGCGCGAGCTGAGGAAAGACAATGATCGCCGCGATGGCCATGTGTGCGGGCGTCGGGTGGATCGCCAGGAGGCTACGTTGCCACTCGCCCATGAGCTCAGGGCGCTGGGAGATTTCCTGGATTCCTCGGACGATCACGACAATATTCAGGCCGATATAGACCACCACAATACCGACCGCAATCCCAATGGCCTCCTGAAAGCCTTTCAGAAAGACAGCCCCCAGAAGAGTGATCAGCCCTAGGGTGAGCCCGACTTGCCAGACGATCGGGTTGGCTTCCATGAAGTGCGCGACAAAGTGGTTCTCCCGGACGTGCGCCGCAGCATCCGCGGCAGAGAGCGTGATAGTGATAATAAAGCCCGTTGCAGCAAAGCCAATTAAACAGAGTACGAGCAGCTTGCCTTGCCAGTAAGGCAGCAGTTTCGCGAGCATCGAAATAGAACCGTCACCGTGTGGGCTTGCCTTGGCGACACGCTTGTACATCGGAAGTGCGCCGAAAAGCGTCAGTAACACCAAAACAAAGGTCGCAATGGGCGAGAGCGCTCCGGCGGCAAGTGCCGCGATTCCTGGCTGGTAACCCAGGGTGGAGAAGTAGTCCACTCCCGTCAGACACATGACCTTCCACCAGGCGTGGGGCTTGTGCCCCGGCTCGTGCTCCTCTTCAAAGAAGCCCTCTACATTAGAGACGTAGCCCTCAAAGAACCATTTTTTGAACTTACTGGTCATCGCATAATTGCTTTCAAAGCGCGGACTTTCTCAGGATCAACGGGCGAGTCCACTGCACCCACTTTCAAGCTGCTTCCGACAATTGCGCCCGCCGCTCCCGCAGCAAGAAGCACTCTGGCGGTTTCTAGTCCGAAGCCGCTTCCAATTAAGACCGGCACGCCGGGTAGTGCCTCAGTAACCGACGCAACATCCGACACGCGGGTTCCGCTACCGGTTGCACTGCCGCTCACGATCAGTGCATCGGCCATCCCGCGGAGGACGGCGTCTTTGGCGGCATCTTGAATGGACTGCGTCCCCTCACCGAGCTGGGCGGCATGTTTCACAAAGACATCGGCGAATATATGAATGTGCTCCGCCCCGAGCATTTTCCGATAGAGAATTCCCTCACGGGCCGCGCCCTCGATAATGCCCTGGTCGGTGACAGCAGCGCCCACCCAGACATTGACTCTGACGAACTGCGCCCCGACTATATGGGCAATCGCAAGCGCCCCTTTTGCATCGTTGCGCAGGCAGTTGATCCCCAGCGGAAGCTCCAGTGCAGCCTCACGCACCACAAGCGCGGCGCGGGTGAGAGCAGCGAGCGTGTGCGGCGGCACGGTATCTTTGGCAAAGGGCGCATCGAAGAAGTTCTCAACCATGATCGCGTCCGCGCCGCCGGCCACCAAAGCCCGCGCATCCGCAGCGGCGCGGCTGAGCACGCCCACAAAATCACCACGGTCCCGTGGGCTCCCCGGCAGTGGCCCGAGGTGCACCATCCCAATAAGACGCTTCTGCGCCCAGAAATCTTTAAGCACGGAGGACATTGTAGCACAGCCAGCGAAGTAGAGGATTATGAACCCGATGACCTCGCCTCGTCTCTTGCGCGTTGCCGCGCAGTCGGTTGACACTACGAAAGCTCTCCTGCGCCGCATTGGCTGTGAGCTGGACTTTGCCCACGCCTTTGCACGACTCACCGAAAATTCGGAGTGGCCTACGCTGATTGAGCGGGCGACGGCTGTTATCGAGGGCTGCACGGGCGAGCTTACCGCTGCGGTTGCCGAGGCGGAGGCGATTCTGGCTCCGATTGGCGTTGCCGCCAAAGCCTACACGATTCACTGTGTGGGGCACGGGCATATTGACATGAACTGGATGTGGTCGTGGCAAGAAACCGTCGCCACGACGCACGACACGTTCGCCTCCGTGCTCCAGCTCATGCGCGAGTACCCGGCTCTGACGTTCTCACAGTCGCAGGCATCGGTCTATGCCCTGATGGAGAAGTACCACCTAGAGCTGTTCGAGGAAATAAAAGCGCGGATTGCCGAGGGGCGCTGGGAAGTGACGGCAGTGCACTGGGTGGAGGGCGATAAGAACTTAGCCAGCGGCGAGAGTCTCGCGCGGCACTTGCTCTACACGCGACAGTACACCAAGGAGAAGTTCGGGCTCGATGCCGCCGATCTGCCCTTGGACTGGGAGCCGGACACATTTGGCCACGCCAATACCATTCCGACAATTCTCGCGCAGGGTGGGGTGAAGTTCTACTACGCCTGCCGCCTAGGCGGCGGCTTCGATCACGCCGCCACGGGTGAGTTTCCCCGTCCTAAGCTTTTCTGGTGGCAAGGCCCTGATGGTAGCCGCGTGCTCGTGAACAAAGAGTCCACCTGGTACAACTCCTACGTCAATATTGGGGATAATATCGCCCTGCCCGCGGTTGAGTTCTGGCAGGAAACAAAGCTCGCGGACTGGCTTAATATCTACGGAATTGGCAATCACGGTGGTGGCCCGACCCGTGTCGAGATTGAGTATTTATTGGAGATGGCGACGTGGCCGATCTACCCAAGCGTGACGTTTGGAACCGCCAAGGGCTGGTACGAGAAAGTCGCTTCGGGGGATCTCACGCACTTGCCCGTGCTCGATCACGAGCTCAACTACGAGTTCACCGGCTGCTACACCACCCAGACACTGATCACGCAGGCCAATCGCTTTGGAGAGAACTACTGTATTGAGGCCGAGACCCTGGCCGCTGTGACGGGCCGCGACTGCCGCGCATTGCTCCGAGAAGCCTGGATCAATATTCTCTTCAACCAGTTCCACGATATTCTCCCCGGCTCCGGTGTCCGCCAGACCCGAGAACACGCCATGGCGCTCTTTCAGGAGACGGGCGCGATCACGGGGGCGATTAAGCGCGAGGCGGGGAAGGCGCTTGCCAGCGGGCTGAATACGGCGGCTCTTTGTTTCCCTCCCCCCGGCTTCGCCGACCCTCTCCCAATAATGGGAGAGGGTTTGGTGGGGGAAAGGCCCACCCCCTCAAACTCCCCCTCCCTTCCCGTTATCGGGAGGGAGGGGGCTGGGGGG